>JAEWYG010000155.1 GCA_023395755.1 Actinomycetes bacterium
GTCTGGGGGTTTGCCTCAGTCTCTTCTGTTCAATTCATCTATAAGAGTTCTCAATATGCGAAACCTTTCCTATGAGGATATAAGCACCTTAGAAACAAATTGAGACAATTAGCGCGGTCGATAGGTGCCACCTTAACACTCCACAATACAAGAAAATATTTTTTTCATACTATTGAACAGGAATTATGTAAATTTTTTCAATAGTATTTCTTTGAATTGGCACGAACCATGCAACTACCTATATCAGAAGGTGCGAGCGGTTAAGACGAAAACTGATCGCCCTTACCTATGTTGTAAGGCCATGAGTGCATGGCGTGAGTTTTCTGAGAGGAGGACTTTGATATGGCAGAGGAAAGAAAGGATTTGGACAGGGACTTCCAGCAGGATCGCAAAGCTAAGCATATGGCTGATCCGAACAAGAACAAAGAAGCTTGGGAGCAGAAGGCGCAAGACAACTCAGGGCGCGACTGGACGAAGCCTCGTCGTCCGACGTTGAAAGACGGGGAAGTATAAGAACTACCCAAACGAGGAGAATCAGAGAGAGAGGGATAGCAAGTTATGCTTACCAATGAACTCGAAGGCGTCAATAAAGACGTCTACAAAACTGATTGGCAGTGGCAAGAGGGCGACTACACGGTTACGCGTACGAATATGTGGACCGCGCCCGGCTGCCATAATGGTTGCTCTGTTCTGTACTACACCAAGGATGGTAAGGTTGAGAAGATTGAGGGCGACCCCTTGTCTCCCTACAACCAAGGTCGTCTCTGCATGCGTTGCTTGGACGTCGTTGAGACGTTCTATCATCCTGACCGCTTGAAGTACCCCTTGAAGCGCGTTGGTGAGCGTGGCGAGAACAAGTGGGAGCGTATTTCTTGGGATGAGGCGTACGACGATATTGCCGAACACGTACGCGCCATCTGGGAAGATTACGGTCCTGAGTCTATCGTATCTATGCAGGGCACTGGCCGTAACATCTGCTGGCAAACCCCTTATTTAAGCTATGCTGCTTTCGGTAGCCCGAACTTTGTGTTGGGCTTTCTCTCCGGCGATGCCTGCTACTTGCCCCGTACGACTATTGGCCACTGCTTCATGGGCGACTTCTTCGTAGCTGACTGCTCGCAGCATCTCGAGAAGCGTTTTGCCGATCCTGAGTATGTGTTCCCTGATTACATGCTTATCTGCGGCAACAATGCTCTCGTATCCAACGGCGACGGCTTCTTCGGTCACTGGATTATCGACATCATGAAGGAAGGCGGCACGAAGCTGATCGTGCTCGATCCCTCCTGCACGTGGCTTGCTTCCAAGGCTGAGTATTGGTTGCAAGTGCGTCCTGGTACCGACGCTGCCGTGGTTATCGCCATGTTGGGCGTAATAATCGAAGAAGACTTGTACGACCACGACTTCGTCGAGAACTGGTGCTATGGCTTTGACGAGTTGGCTGAGCGTTGTCGTGAGTATACTCCCGAGCGTGCTCAGGAAATTTCTGGCGTCGATGCCGAGCTTATCCGCGGTGCTGCCCGTGCGTATGCTTCAGGCAACCCGTCCACCATCCAGTGGGGCCTCAAGGTTGACCAGACCGTTTGCGGTATTCCACTGGCCCAAGCTTTGCTCTCTATGGGTGCTATCTGCGGCGATATCGATGTTCCTGGCGGCATGATGATCCCTCGTTGCGCTTACGACATTCCAGATTCTTACGGTTGCGGCATGTGGAATCTCTCCGACGAGATGCTCGGTAAGATGCTTGGTGTCGACACCTCTCCGTTGCACGCCCTCGGCTTCGATCCGACGGCCAACGGTGACACTGTTCTCTTGGCCATTGAGACGGGCGAGCCCTATCCGATCCGCATGTTGTTCATTCAGTCCACGAACCCGATTGCCAATATGGCTGCCGACGCTCCTCGCGTGTATAACGCCATGCGCTCGGTCGACTACAACGTTGTAGTGGATGTATTCATGACCCCGACGGCCGTTGCCTGCGCTGATATCGTGCTGCCTTGCGGCATGAGCTGCGAGCGCAACTCCGCTCGTGTGTGGTGGTGGCCACTGCGCTCTATTGTTAAGGTCGCCGATTACTACGAGGCTAAGTCCGACGAGCAAATTATCCTCGAACTGGGCAAACGCCTCAATCCCAGGCTGTTCCCGTGGGAGACAGACGTTGAGCTTATGACGTGGTGGATCCAGTCCGGCAACCGTTTCCATGCTGGTTGGCCGCACAAGACAGACCAGACGTTCCTTGATTTGACCGAGAAGGTAATTGACTGGCCGGAAGATTGGGCTTATCGCAAGCATGAGCTTGGTTGGCTGCGTGACGACGGACAGCCTGGCTTCAACACGAACACGGGCAAGTGTGAGCTGTTTAACACCTTGTTTGATGCGTGGGGTTTCGATCCGCTGCCGTACTACGAGGAGCCGCCAGAGTCTCCCGTTTCCACACCTGAACTGTTTGAGGAGTATCCCTACATCCTCACGACGGGTGCTCGTACGTGGGAGTACTTCCACTCGGAGGAGCGCCAGGTGCCGCGTCTGCGCGAGTCTCATCCCGATCCGCTGACCGACCTGCATCCTGACACCGCTGCGAAAATTGGCGTGTGTGAGGGCGACTGGATTTGGGTTGAGAACATGCGTGGCAAGTGCAAGCAGCGCGTACGTTTTAACGCCTCGCTCCGTCCCGATACTGTGCGTTCTGAGCATGGTTGGTGGTTCCCCGAGACGGACGGTGCCGAGCCCAACCTGTTCGGCGTGTTCGACTCCAACATCAACAACCTGACGGTTCAAGGTGTTACCGGTCCGACGCTGTACGGCGCTCCGTACGCGAACCAGATCTGCAAGATCTATCCGGTCACGAAGGAGAACGATTGCTCGCCCAGCGAGATCGTGACTCGCAAGGGAGGTTTCTAAGATGGCGGAAAAATATGGACTTCTGATTGACTACACGTGGTGTACGGGTTGCCATTCCTGCGAGATGGCCTGCAAGGTTGAGCATCATTGGGAAGCTGGTGAAGCGAACGGCATCCAGCTATTTGAGGACGGCCCGCGTATGCTGCCGAATGGCAAGTATGAGTACAATTACCTGCCGGTGATGACATCGCTGTGCGACTTGTGCGCCGACCGCACGGCGGCAGGTAAGCTGCCTACGTGCGTGCATCATTGTCAGTCCGCCTGCATGAAGTATGGCACGGTAGACGAGCTGGCTGCAATGGCAAAGGACATGCCTCGTACCTGGATTTACGTACCAGAGCAGTAAACCTCATTGCTTTGCTGACACCCCAGCAATTGCTGGGGTGTCAGCCCCCAGAGGCGCGTATCAATGAAGGAGAAAAGACTATGTGTTACAGACCAGCTAATACCGTGACTATTGTGAAGTGTCTTGAGTGTGGCGCTTTTAATAAGCCCACAAATGAAAACTGCTCTAAATGTGGAGCCGATCTTAATGAATCTCGTAAGGCTGCCGACGAGGCTGCAGCTCCGGCTTCGGGTGCTCCAAAAGAGATATCTCTTACGCCGCAAGGCCTTGGAAATGCTCCTAAGGCTTCAGGTGCTCCTACTGCCCCGAAAGCTCCAGGTACTCCGAAGTCGCCACTGAACTAACGCTGTTCTGGCTGTTGACGCGTAGCGTACGCTTTAAGGGATGAGACCATTATGCCAAACTGTCGAACATGCAGCCCTTGGTGTCGTCGTTGCCATAAGAAGGCGGATTATAAGTTTCCCGTCAAGTGTCCTGTTTGTGGGTGGTACAACCCTTACGAAAGAGATGTTTGCAAGAAGTGCGGGGCATCGGTACCCCATGATGATCAGAAAGCGGTCGATCACTTGAACGCAGAGGTGAAGAAAGCGTGCTTCTTTTGTTCACCTTTTGATCGGCCTCTTTGTAACGAATGCATCGAAATGGGGCGCACGAAGGTGTGTCCCGAATGCGGCAGCTATGCGTACGCAACGCGAACTGTCTGCAGGAAGTGTGGCCGACGATTTGACGTAGATTGATGTAATAATCCGACCTGTTTTTATTTTGGGTTAGAGGCGCTGCTTTGCTACAAGGAGAGGACGGTTGTCTCTGCTTTGTGTATGCGAATCCATGGCGAAAGGGGGAGGGGGATTTATGTCTGTGAATAGCAAGCAAAAAGAAGCGGTTTCTGCCGATAAGTTAAGGCGCTGCAAAACTACTGCGTGGGTTGTTACGGTTGCTGTATTTATTGCAGGGGTTGCCCTTGCATTTGCGCAAAATAAGGTTTCTCCGATTATTCCTATTGTGATGGGAGAATTCAACATTGACATGACAACTGCTGGCTGGTTGTCCTCAATTTTCTCAGTAGTAGCCTTAGTGAGCGCTTTGCCTTCTGCATGGATTCTTGGACGCTTTGGAACGCGGAAATGCGGATTCGTCGCAATTATATGTGCAATTGCAGGATGCGTAATGGGCGTGTTGTCTGGAACAATAGAAATTTTAATGTTAAGTCGCATTGTAGAAGGTATCGGTGTCGGTATTATTTCAGTTATTGCTCCAGCCTTGGTATCAATGTGGTTCCCTGCTCAAAAGCGTGGCTTTCCTATGGGCCTTTGGGGCGCCTGGCAGATGGCTGCACAGTCTTTGGTCTTTTTTGTGGGGACCGGGGTTACCAGTGAGTTCGGTTGGCGTGGGTTATGGATGCTCGGACTTTTAATGTTGGTTGTGTCTCTCGCTTTGTATATTTGGAAGGTGCAAGCTCCTCCAAGTGAATGCAATTTCGCAGATGCGGAAAATGTAAAGTTTTCTATGATCGAGGGATTAAAAGTACCCTCTGTATGGTTTTGTGGAATATCAACTATGTGTTTCACGTTCGCTTGTTTTGGTTTTGCGAACTGGGTCGCTTCTTATTGGGTTGATACGTTCGGTTGGTCCCTTGATAAAGCTAATGGATATGTTAGCTTTATATATTTTATCGAAATATTTTTGGTTATAGGCATAGGTTTTTGGCTCAATCATGTAAAAAATCGTAAGCGAATCTGTGAAATTGCACATTTATTTTACATGCTGGTACTGTTGCTTTGCTTTCGTATGGATGATCCGGCCCTTATTATTCCATTTTGTATTATTTACGCATTGGCAGAAGGCTCTATTCCGACAACTTTCTGGACTTTAATTGCACAGACGGTGCCCAAGCCCGAGCTGGCCCCAGTGTCCATTGGTGTTCTGGGATTGCTTCAAAATTTAGGCATGCTTCTGGGCCCTCCTGTTGCGGGCTTCTTTATTCAGGCATATGGATGGGGTCTTGGGTCGCTTCCCATGGTTTGCGCTGCTGGCTGCGGATTGCTGTTCTTCTGTTTTGTAAAGATATATCCGCCTCAAGCTATAGATCTACCTGATGGCAATAATTGAGTCGCGTCAGGCTCTTTGGTCTCTTGTATGTGGGTGGGGAGTTTTGCGTAAAAGTATTGTGTTTGCCATAAATCTTTAGGGAGGGTGAAATGAGCGAGTCTGAGATGAAGGCGCTAAAGCGAAAAGCTTGGACTATTATGCTGATTGTGTTTCTGAGCGGAATTGCACTTGCCTGGGCTCAAAATAAAGTGGTTCCTGTTATCGAAATGCTTCAGATCGATATGGGGCTCGACAAGGCTGCCGCAGGATGGGTCTCGTCGATTTTTAGTGTAATGGGTATCGTTCTTGCGCTTCCTGCTGCAGGAATGATGCGTAAGATGGGTGTGAAGCTGACAGGTGTCGTTGCCATTGGCGCGACTATCGTTGGTACCGTAATGGGTGTTTTTTCCTCATCAGCCACACTCCTTATATTGAGCCGCGTTGTTGAAGGTTTGGGTTTAGGTTTAATTTCAGTATTGGCGCCTGCTGTGATCTCCATGTGGTTTGCTCCAAAGCAGCGAGGTTTGCCTATGGGCATATGGGGTGCTTGGCAAATGGTTGCACAGGCGGGTACGTTCTTGTTTGCGGGCAATATAATTGGAGCTTTTAATGGCTGGAAAGGTATGTGGTGGGTTGGTCTTGTCCTTCTCTTGCTTTCGATTGTTCTATATCTTGCGCAGGTCAAAGCTCCTCCATCAGAATACAACTATGCTGATTCCGAGGACTCTTCGGTCAGTATGCTTACGGTCTTTAAATATAAGTCGGTATGGATGATTCTTTTAGTTGCATTTTTCTTCTGCATGGCATGTTTTGGATGGGCGACATGGCAGGCTTCTTTTTGGAGTGAGGTAGGAGGAATAGATCTTGATTTGGCGAACAGTATCGTAGGGTGGATATATGTTGCGGAAATCTTCGTTGTAGTTCTTGAAGGATTCATTCTCGATAAGATTAAAAGCCGCAAATTATTTGGTATTGTGCTGTCGGCCCTGTATGGTGTTTTGCTTCTCTTTTCGTTTTTCAATACCCAATGGATCGGCGTATTGGTTTTTGCTTGCATTTATCCATTTCTGGAAGGTGCGGTTTGTACAGTATTTTGGACAATTACGCCCCAAGTCACCCCTAAGCCTAGTTTAAGCGCGGCTGCTTTGGCTGTTTTGGTCATTGGGATGGATGCGGGAATGATGTTGGGCCCCCCGGTTACGGGAGCTATTATTGAAACGATGGGATGGGGCGCGGCATCCGTAGAAATTGCTATATGCGGTATTCTCGTCGCCGTGTTCTTTGCATTAACGCAGCTTTACGGTGAAAATGGTGAAAAAATCAAGGGATGAAATAGTGGAAGGAATGGGCGACATTTCGCAAGTTATCGCCCATTCAATGCCTGTTTGAGTGGTTGCGGATTTCGATTCTATTGGTCGTCGCTGCACCGTTTAGTTTTAGTGGCAGTACCTTCTTGCTACGATGAAATTAGCTTTCTTTTTACGCAATAGCTCCAACGCTGGAGAAGGTGATTAACGCTTATCTCCAGTCCTTTTTGTAGTCTCATTGTTTTGAACGCAAGAGAAAATGCTACTGGTTTTCCTTAAGTTTGCGGTAGAGCGTTGCTTTGCTGATATCGAGTATAGCGGCAGCAGTGGTTATGTTGCCATCCGCTTGGAGTATTGCTTCGTTGATAGCAATAACCTCCAGTTCTTTGAGAGAGAGCGTAGGTAATGGTCCCTTCGACTCCGCGCGAGAAACTTCGTTTTCTGGCGGAGGATTGAAGAGTGCGGTGCCAGGCACCTTGAAAGATGAAGACGATTCGTTAGGAAGAATGGGATTGCTTTCTGAGGTGGGGCTTTTTTCGTTTTTTGAGAGTTTTGGTTCGGGAGCGTTAGCGATGTAGCTGGGGAAGTCGCTCACGAAGATAATGCCGTTTTCACAGGTGTAATAAGCGGCGTAGATGGCATGCTTCAGCTGCCGTACATTTCCTGGCCAAGCGTATGAGTCAACGAAGCGTGCGGCTTCACTTGATAGCTCCACCTTGCCCCCGTCGGTGCGAACCTGACATTCATTAAGGAAAAAGCGAGCGAAATAAAGGGCGTCTCCCAAGCGGTCGCGTAGGGGTGGTAAATCAACGGTAAGAACAGAGATGCGATAAAACAAATCCTCACGGAATTCGTGTTGGCTTACCAACTTCGGAAGGTTTTGATTTGTTGCTGCAACGAGACGGAAGTCTATTTGCTTGTAGGTTTTGCCGCCTACGCGGATAACCCGCTTGTTTTCTAAAACACGGAGGAGTGTTGCTTGTAGTTCAAGTGGCATGTCGCCAATCTCGTCAAGGAACAGCGTGCCTCCGTCGGCTAGTTCGATCTTGCCTGGCTTGCCGCCTCGTTCGGCGCCAGTGAAGCTTCCGCTTTCGTAGCCAAATAGTTCGCTCTCGATGAGACGAGGTGGAATGGCTGCACAGTTTATGGACATGAAGGGTCCATCGGCGCGTGCCTGGTTGTGAATTGACTGGGCGAACAGTTCTTTGCCGGTGCCGCTTTCGCCGATGAGAAGAATGTTTTCATGGGATTGAGCAAAGCGTGCTGCAAGGTTCTTTGCTTTTGAGATTTGGTAGCTTTTACCCAATATGTCTTTAAAGGTAATCTTTGCTGTATCTCCTACTTTACCGCGTGTTGCCCCAAGTGTCGAACGTTTTGCTTGGCCAATGGCGATGATGTAGCCTTCGAGGTCGTTCGCACTTCCCGATATTTGGGATACCTTTGCCTCGTGCAACTCGTCATCGATAATGATGGTTGTGGCGCCGCCTTGTGCGACCACTTCATTGAAAGGACGACCGTCTCCGAGAATCGTGAGGGCATTCGTTTCCAGTAAATCTTCGGGTGGCACTTTGAAAAGGTGTGAAGCTTCGGGAGTTGCTAAAGTAATGGTTCCTTCTGCATCGCAAATGATAATACCGCTTTTAACCGTGTTCATAATATTGCGAGAAAGGCTCTCGAAGCGCTGAGCTTCAAGCGTTGCCTTGCTGTACTTAGACTGGGTTTCAGCGAGCTGGATATCGTAGTCGTCAATGCGTAGTTGGTCACTGAGAGCAGTAGCTAAGGATGATATAAGACTCATAGCGTGGATAAGAATTTTCTTATCGGACGAGGTAAAAGGTCCGTTGGGAATAGGCTGCGTCAACATGAGTGCCCCAATACTGGTGCCACATTGGGTAATGATAGGCGCTGCGCAGGCAATGAGTCCATGGAGGGCAAAGCAGTAGTGCTCTGGCCCGATGATAACAAAGGGTTTCTTGTGACGCATGCACAGGGTATGTGCATTTGTCCCCAAATTGCGCTCGTCGCATTGGTAATTCGCTCCCATGAATTGATGTAATTGAAGGTCTCCGATTTGAAGAAGGGAAGCGCCTTCTATATCAAGAAGCTCAAACGTGTAATCGTTTTGGAGGTTGAGTGATTCTATTTTCTTAATAAGAGACCGCGCCGTGTCGATGAGTTGAGCGTTGGTGGCAAGCGTTTCTGCATAGGCTTCCTCATCGATATAGGTTCCTAAATCGAGCCTATCGGCACTTAAACCAGAATTGCGAGAGCGAATCCACGAATCGGCAACTTCCGGTCGAACGCCGCTTGCTTGATGCGGGTCGGCGTTGTTGTTAAGGAAATTAAGCTTTGCATCCAAGATGCGATCCCAGAACGAATCGTCTTCATGCATGGATTTGATAATACGCAGATCACTTGCGTAGACCAGATCCATGCTGCTTGCGGTATCGCTCACGCGGACCTCCTTGCGCTATGAATAAACCGTGCAGTGACTATTATAGGATTAAAGATGAGAGTTGAGGAAGAGAATCATTTTGAGAATAGCTCCGACATTCGGAGTCTTTCTGCAATGCCCTCGCTTTCGCGCGATTTTTGTGGGCGGAAACCGTGGGGTCTTGATGCAAAGGGTGTCGAGATTGACCCCTCGGAGTGGGGGTTTGATCATGGAATTCGCCGTTCTCCTGCCGAAGAGCTGGTTTCAAAAGGATTTTCTACAACGAAGCGCGAACGTATCTATGAAGGTGGAGAAGAATATTGCTATGGCGTCTACCGCTATTGCTTGCGTGAAAACGGTTCGGCGCGCTTGGTTGCATATGAGGGGAACGCATCTCGAATAGAGGTGCCGGAGGCTGTTGAGGGCTTTAGTGTTACCTCTCTCGCTACTAATTTGTTCAAAGGCCACAAGGAGTTACAGAGCGTTTTCCTACCCGATTCCGTGGAACAGGTGGGAAATCATGTGTTCGATGGATGCATCAATTTGAGAAGTGTCCGATTGTCGGCATCATTGAATAAGGTGAATCCTACGTTGTTTGTAGGATGTCGTGCACTGGCGGAGGTGACGTTCTCTCATCCGGTGGTGCGCCTCGAAAGTAATTGGTTTTCGGATTCTTCGATAACGCGCATTCATCTGGGGGCGTTAGTGTGTTCTTTTGAGGCAAGTCCGCTGTGCTTGCCTTACCTCAATCAGATATCTGTCGATGCAGAAAACCAAAGTTTTGCCACCGATGGAAAGGCGCTTTTCTCAAAGGATCACACGTGCTTCTACCGGTTGGTTGTTCCCTGTGGAACCTATGAAGTGCCAGGACCTTGTGTTGACATTGGGGAGCGTGCTTTCGATTCGCTGTCAAATCTGAAAGAAGTATCGCTACCTCGCACGGTTCGACGTATTGGGCGTTTGGCGTTTGCAAAAACAGGCTTGTTGTCGGTACCTATTCCTCTGTCGGTAGAGTCTATCGGAGAGAAGGCATTTTATCACTGTGCTCAGTTGTCTTTTGTTGCTCTCCCGCAGGGATTAAAGAGCATTGAAGAAGAGGCATTTGCCTTTTCACGTGTTGGTCAATTCGAGCTTCCGGCCACACTTGAGCACGTGGGATTTCGAGCTTTCGACCACACGCCTGCGCAGGCGTGTATAGGGGAGGGATCTCTCTCGATTGCTGAGGGCAACCGTTTCCTTGATATAGATCGCCAGGGTGGTCTGTATCGTCACGATGTATTCGTTGAACTTATTGGTAACGTTAAAAAGTACGAGGTGCGTCGCGGTACACACATCATAGGAGACCATGCGTTCAAGCGCCACGGAAGCGTGTGCGTTGTGGAGTTGCCCGAAGGTGTTTTCTCGGTGGGTCAGGAGGCATTTCGGGGTAACCGTCAGCTGTGTCGTGTCGATTTACCCGAGAGTCTTGAGTGTATTGGGGCTCGAGCGTTTTTGGACACTGCCCTAGAAACGCTGTAT
>JAEWYG010000247.1 GCA_023395755.1 Actinomycetes bacterium
AGGACCGAATCCCAGACCCCAACCAAAGCACCCTCCGTCTTTTTATGTGTCTTTTATCTCATAGTTCCGCTGAGTTGAAAAGACTCAGTCGTTCTTGCAAAAACGACTGAGTTCATGATACGAGACCATATGGCGTAATCGTCCGACACGATGCCGAAGAAGCGATCCATAAACCAACAATAGGGAATTTCCAACCAATGCCCCGCAATGCTAAACACGCAAAAACACACGAGCAAAACAAGCCAAAATTCCCAGGTACGAGGTGCAAAATAACCAATTTCGTCTTTTTTAGTAATTCTATGCAATTGACGTTTTATCACAGGCAGCCCACCCTCATTCATTCTTAGTTCCACTTTACCGCCCGCAGCGCCTTTTGACGCTCGGGTTTCCGCACCGTCTTCGCCAAAAAGGTGCGGAAACTGCAAGCATCCAAGCGGCGGCATGCCAGCTTACTTTTAAAGTATTGTGTTAGCTTTACGCTGAACTCGGCCTAAGAAGATGAACCTGCCTGACAATCAGCACAAACACCATCAAAGATGATCTCGTGGCCTTCAATCTTAAACCCGTGCGTATCCAACACCTGCGAAGCCAAGTCGGGGCAATAGGGCATATCCACATCAAATATCTGACCACACACACGACACTTGGCATGATAATGAGGATCGTTGAAGAAATCATAGCGATCGGCACCATTGGGCACCTCTACGCGCAGCACATCCCCCCGCTCAGATAACACTCCAAGATTACGGTAAACCGTAGCACGAGAAATATTCGGGTGCTTCTCACGTACGACATCATATACATCGGCCGATGTAGGATGGTTATGCAGTGAACGCACCGCGTCTAGCACGAGGGCGCGTTGTATGGTGTTTCGCGTAGGAACTGTCGCCCCTTCGCGTTTTTTCGTCGTGGCCATAAGGCTACTCCTTCGTTCGGAAGCATAATCGTCTCATTGTTTCAAATAGGATTATATCCCATTAGTAAAAGGAAACAAGCAACGGTTAAAACCTCCACAGGTAACAAAAGGGGCCTCATGCATAGGCAAATAAGCCATGGCATCAAGCCCCTCTTACTACCGAGCACCCAACAAGCTCACCAAGCTATACGGCAGCCGTACCGTGTTCTCCCGTACGTATACGAACAACCTCATCAACTGGCGAAACAAATATTTTTCCATCACCCACCTCACCGGTATGTGCTTGCGCGCGCACAAGGTTGACAAGCTCCTCAACCTCATCGTCATCAACAACCAGTTCGAACTTTACCTTTGGGATCATGTTCAACATAACCTCTGTGCCTCGGTAGTATTCAGTCCATCCATGCTGGCTGCCGCAACCCTGCACCTGTGAAATAGTCATGCCGCCTACCTGCGCAGCAAAGAGAGCTTCTTTCAACGGCTCCATTTTTTCGGGCCGTACTATAGCAGTTATCTTCTTCATCCTTCTTCCTTTCCGGCTAGGCATAAGCTTACGAGATTTAACCTGTTTCTCTCGTTAGTCGAGACCCGTATAGGCAGGATAGGCGCTCTCGCCGTGCGCCGCCACATCAAGGCCTTGCGCCTCCTGCGCCTCACTAACACGCAAGCTTCTCTTGAACACAACCTTTACAACAAGCCCTATAACCAAGCTTGCAACCCCTACGAACACAATCGTTACTACCATGCCCAGAATCTGACTAACCAGCAAGGAAGCATCACCCGTATAAAGGAGGCCGCCCACACCCGTCCAAGAAAGCTCGGGCAAACAGAACACGCCCGTAAGCACACCGCCCACTACGCCACCCACCGCATGACAACCAAAGGCATCAAGCGCATCGTCGTAACCCAATCGCACCTTTAAGCCCGAAATGGCAAAGTAGCAAACAGGCGACACAATGAAGCCCATGATTACCGCAGCCCCCGGTGCCACAAAACCAGCTGCTGGTGTAATTACTACCAAACCCGCCACAAGACCGGTGGCCGCTCCCACCAACGTGGGCTTACCCACCTTTACGCGCTCTACAATCATCCACGAAACCAGTGCTGCAGCAGAAGCTGCAACCGTGTTCACCAAAGCAAGCGCCGCCACGCCGTCAGCCGCAAACGCAGAACCTGCATTAAATCCAAACCAACCAAACCAAAGAAGCGACGCACCTAATACCACGAAGGGTACATTATGAGGTCGATACGTCATCATGCCAAACCCACGGCGCTTACCCAGCAGTACACATAAAATCAAACCAGTAAGCCCTGAACTAATGTGCACCACATCGCCACCGGCAAAATCAAGGGCACCAATCATGCCGCCTATCAAGCTGTTCTCACCGCCCCACACCATATGCGCTAGCGGTGCATATACCACGGGAACCCATAGGGCGATAAATGCCAAAAGCGCACCAAACTTCATACGTCCCGCCACTGCACCGGTAATAATGGCCGTGGTAATCATGGCAAAGGCCGCTTGAAACGCCACATCAGCCAAAACGGGGTAGCTGCCATGGCTCAGCGCTGCAGACGACTCCGCTACCATACCTTCCACAAGGCCTTGCAAGCCCAGCTGATCAAACCCACCAAGAAACGGATTCGCACCGTCTCCCCCATAAGCAAGCGACCATCCCGCAACCACCCACACTACTCCGGCAACACCTAAAGCCGCAAACACCATAATCATGGTATTCACCACATTCTTACGACGCGACAGGCCCCCATAAAAAAACGCCAGGCCAGGCGTCATCAAAAACACAAGCATAGCGCTTACGAGCATGAATGCTGTTGAACCAGTATCAAACATATGCTTAAACCTCCTTATTCGCTGCTATCTGAATGACCTATTTGATAATTGCACGAACAAAGCAGCAAAAACCTGCAGACAGAGCGGTGTTAACACACTCGAAAACGTCTTTTAACAAAGGGAGGGTCTCGGCGTTACAATACTGCAAGTAAGAATATGCACCACGAAACCCACAACAAGGAAGGCGCATATGGGTACCGTATTCATTAAAGTGGAAACAGAAGAAGACCGCGCAGTTCTCGCGAAGCTTGCCGACGAAATTTGGCACGAGTATTGGCCCGCGCTCATCGGCGAAGCACAAACCGACTATATGGTTGAGCAATTTCAGAGCCTTGAGGCCATTAATCGCGACATACGCGAGCATTCTTATGAATACTGGCTTTTGCACGACGAAGAAGATGGGCGTGTGGTTGGTTATACGGGCGGGCACCCCGAGCCAGAAACAAATCGTTATTTTATCTCGAAGATATATTTGCGCGCTAAAGAACGTGGTTATGGTTTTGCCTCACAAACCATTCGTTTCTACGAAGATATCTGTCGCGCGCGCGGGCTTTCGGCTTTATATCTGACGGTAAACAAAGGGAATGAACTAGCCATCCGGGCCTATATCGGTAAGGGATTCACCACTATCGACGCCGTAGAAACCGACATTGGTGAAGGCTACGTTATGGACGACTACATCATGGAGAAACAGCTCAATTGTCCTACGAGTTAACCAATCACGTTCTACGTTATGATCGACTTTGCTGATAGGAAACACCTTACCTCCGCACAAGGCAACTTCGCACCATAACTTCTCCGCTGTGCGCTCTCTTACCCAAGGGAGCGCACAGTATTGCCTCCAACCTACTTCAGAATTAATGCCACAATAAGAATTACAATGATACTGGTGGTAACCGCCATACTTGCTACCATGCTTTTACGCATCGAACCGATCGAGAAAGTTTTTAAGGCTCCAAAATCGAACGAGCGCGCAGCTCGACCGAGATCTTCTTCGGTTGCATGCCCACTTGCAAACCCGGGACTATCAGATAAAAAGTGCTGCGCAAACGGGAAGCATGCAAGCTTTGCGGGCATCGGGGCAAGCATGTCAGCAAACCAAGTTGCACACTCTAGGTGCAGATTCTCCAAAGGAACATCAAGCGCCTGGCTCATCTCCTCCGGGAAAAAAGTTAGCGAAAATACATCGGAATTGTCTTCAGAAAGCGATTTACCATACCCCACCGACAAGTTGCCTTCAATCCATAAACGATTGTCAAGCTTTCGAGTTTGAGAGCCGGCCAACACTGCTGAAAAGACGGTACGTTCTTCACCCTGCGTGCTCTCCATATCTACCAGTACGCATCCATCGTAGGTAGTGGTTACCACCGACGGAGGTGCCGATGGCTCGCGCAACCCATGTTCCCTATCGTAGCTGATAGTATCACTCAAATAATCGATGATAACCCAACTGAGAAGACCCGTACGTTCATCTTCGGCAACCAGATAGAATTCGGCACGGCCACCCCAAAAGGCACTCGTATGAACACGAAAGAAGCTTACGATAGCATAATAGGCTGGGTCATCGCCTTCGAAAACACATGCCTTAGCAAGCTTAAAACCCGAAGGAAGCAACGAATTTGCGCGCTGCAAATCGGCTATCTCATAGAACAGAAAGAACGAATACGGCTCTACCACAAATCCCATATAAGGGGTGGTCTTGGCAGTTCGATCAAGCAGTTTGCGCTGCGCAGCAAGTGGAAGCATGCCATAGAACTGCTGCATGAAGTGTATGGACCCTACCGTAACCGGGTCTACCATGCGCTCCGTACCCTTCGCAAAGTCTTCGCTTTCCACAAGCAATCCCCCCTTTACTGTCGACTAAAAAAACTATAGCCGAAGTAATAATTACCAGGGAGGTCTGCGCGCAGATGACGCATAGCTGTCGCATCTTTGACACCACAACGAATAAAACCCCAATTATCAGGTTTGGCACCATACGCCCTAACCGTGACCAGGGTTTCGAATTTCGAGCGTACAACTTACATAAACATAAGGAACAGGTACGTGAATCCGTAAGCTAAAAGGCCACAACCAGGAAACGTAAGCACCCAGGTAAGAACCATCTTTCCGGCAAGCCCCCACTTAACCGAGCGTAAACTACGCTCAGCACCAACACCCATGATGGCCGTAGTCTTCGTGTGCGTCGTTGACACCGGCAGACCTGTAAAAGTAGCCAGTCCAATACAAAAGCAAGCCGACAAGCATGCAGCGAAGCCTTGATACTGCTCCATCTTCACCATATTCATGCCCACAGATTTGATAATCTTTTTACCGCCAACAGCCGTACCCAGCGCCATAACGAGCGATACCATCAAAATCAGCCAAAAGGGAAACGTCACATTATCTTGAATACCTCCACTCATGCCAATCATGATACCTAGCATACAAAGCGACAAAAATTTCTGACCGTCTTGGGCACCATGCAAGATAGCTACACCCGCGCCAGAAAGGATCTGGGCCCATTTGAAAAACCCGTTTGCCTCGCGTCGGCTTGCTCCCCGACACGAGGTGCGAATCAAACGCGTAAACAACCAGCCTGTTCCGAAACCGAGCACGGTTGAGATGGCCAATCCGTAGACAACTTTTATCCATTCATCGCCATTGATGCCAGCAAGTCCACCCTGTAAAGCAATAGCCGCGCCGGTAATACCCGCGATGAGAGAATGGCTCTGAGACGTGGGTATGCCAAAAAACCAAGCCACAACACCCCAAACGATGATAGCCACCATAGCAGCCGCCAACGCAACAAGTGCCGCATGATTATCGCCGCCAAAGTCGACCATATGAAAGATAGTCTTCGCCACAGCGGATGAAACCATGGTAATAACCGCAAGGCCAATGAAGTTACATACGGCAGCCATAGCAATAGCGGGCATGGGCTTCATCGCCTTTGTTCCCACCACTGTTGCAATGGCGTTAGGTGCATCGGTTGCTCCGTTCACAACCGTGGCACCCAAAGTTAAAATGACAATAAGAGCAAGTATGGGATCACTGGTAAATGCGGCGAGAAACGCCCCTAAATCATAGCCCATATCCACTCCTTGCAAAAAGGAGGACACCGGGGCATGCGATAATCTTCAACGATCGTTCCCTTTCATGGACACAGCACGCAAAGCACGCTGAAAATGATAGCTGGAGTTTATCAAGACATAGCAACAGAAAGATCAATTTTAAGTAAAATAATGATTTTGAGGCGAAAAGATGGGGCCACATTCAAAGTCAGAAAAATAAAAACCCCACAGTAAAGCGAATGCCGGCCCCTGCAACACTCACCGGCATTCGCTTTTTAACTGATTTGAGTAACTCAAAAGGTTTTGCGCGTTCACCCTTGACCCATAGTCAAACAATGCGAACTCTTCTTAGTGCCCTTACGCCAATCGCTCTTGTATTGACGCTGCAATACCTTCAGCATCAAGCCCAAGGTCGTGCAGTAGCAAATCGGTCTTACCCTGAGGAACGAAGGTGTCTTGAATACCCAGATTGAGAACTGGTGCTTGCAGGCCCTGACGAGCAAGCTCACCTAAGATCCCTTCACCCGATCCTCAGAGACAACCCCACCCTCC
>JAEWYG010000026.1 GCA_023395755.1 Actinomycetes bacterium
GCGCAAGGCTCGCCCCAGAATCTGAACGATTACGATACGGTCGAGCTGCTTGAGCCTGTGGGTATTGATGCAAACGGCAACGTGATTGATGCCGATGACCCTGCGGCGGTACAGACGGTCACGCAGGGGGCTATTCCCCTCGGGCCCCAAGCCAGCCAGGTTGCCATCAAGCAGCTGGGAACGAACGGCGGCGGCTATAACGGCGTGAACTCGGCAAGTCCGCTTGAGAATCCCACTCCGCTGACGAACCTCATCCAGTGCATATCGCTGCTGCTCATTCCCATGGCCCTTGTATTCAGCTTCGGCCGCTTCGTGGGCGACCGCCGTCAGGCGCGCGCCTTGTTCGCCGCGATGTTCGCCCTGCTCTTGGTGGGGCTGGTGGTTATCGGGTTCTTCGAACTGGCGGGAACGCCGCAATTGGCGCAGGACGGTGCCGTCTACATGGGTATGACCGACCAGTCGGGCGGCAACATGGAGGGCAAAGAGACGCGCCTGGGCGTAACCGACTCGTCCATCTGGGCTGCTTTCACCACCTCGGTGTCGAACGGCTCGGTCAACTCCATGCACGACAGCTTCACTCCCATCGGCGGCATGATCCCTATGATCCTCATGGCCCTGGGTGAAATCGCATTCGGCGGCGTGGGTTGCGGCCTGTACTCCATGATCGGATTCGTTATCCTCACGGTGTTCATTGCGGGGTTGATGGTGGGTCGCACGCCCGAGTATCTGGGAAAGAAAATCGGCCCCAAGGAGATGCGTATGGCCATTGTTCTGTGCATTACTACGCCGGTGGTCATCCTGATTGGCGCGGGGGTTATGTGTCTCGACCCCGCTACCGTGGACAGTCTGAACAACGCCGGTGCGCATGGTTTCTCCGAAGTGCTGTACGCCGCGATCTCAGCGGGCAGCAATAACGGCTCGGCGTTTGCAGGTCTAGATGCCAATACGCCGGTGATTAACTCTGTGTTGGGACTGGAGATGTTGGCGAACCGCTTCATACCTTTGGCGGCCACGCTCGTTCTTGCCGGAAGCCTTTGCAAGCGCAAGAAGGTGGCGACGAGTGCTGGCACACTTTCTACCAGCAACGCCATGTTTGTGTTCCTACTTCTTCTGATCATACTGCTGGTTGGTGCTCTCTCGATGTTCCCAGCATTGGCGCTGGGCCCCATCGCGGAGCAACTCCAGATGGTAATGGGTTAGGCAGGGGGAAGGGAAAATGACAACTGCAACGAAGGAAACCTCTATGAACACCCAGGCAATGCGCGCTGTGCGCGACGCATTTGCAAAGCTCGCTCCGCGCGAGCAGGCAAAGAACCCCGTCATGCTGATGGTCTACCTATCGGCCGTCCTTACACTGATCCTGTTTGTACTGTCGCTGTTTGGCATCTCGGACTCTCAATCTGGCTTTATCTTGGCGATCTCTGTAGTACTATGGCTTACGGTACTGTTCGCTAACTTTGCCGAGGCACTGGCGGAGGGACGTGGTAAGGCCCAAGCGGATTCCTTGCGTGCGGCAAAGCGCGATGTGGAAGCCCATAAGCTCAACGAGGGCCTCGTGGCGAAGGGCTTCCATGAGGACGATCCGGCCACGTTCTTCCATCTGCAGGCGGAGGAAGTGAACTCGGCTTGCCTCAAGAAGAAGGATATGTTCTTTGTGGCTACAGCTGAGCAGATCCCTGCTGACGGTGAGGTGGTTATGGGTGCTGCATCGGTAGATGAAAGCGCCATCACCGGCGAATCGGCCCCAGTTATTCGCGAATCTGGCGGCGATCGCTCGGCCGTGACCGGTGGCACTACGGTGCTTTCCGATTGGCTAGTTGTGCGCGTGACGGCCGATGTAGGCCACAGCTTCCTCGATCAGATGATTGCCATGGTGGAGTCGGCCGCCCGCAAGAAGACACCGAACGAGGTTGCGCTCGAGATACTGCTAGTAGCTTTGACTATCGTATTCCTTATCGTAGCCGTGTCGCTGTTCACCTTCAGCGGCTTCACGGCTGGCCTGGGCGATCTGTCGAACCCCACAACCATCACCTCCTTGGTCGCCCTGTTCGTCTGCCTGGCGCCCACAACTATCGGCGCGCTGCTCTCCGCCATCGGCATTGCTGGCATGAGCCGCCTGAATCGCGCCAACGTGCTGGCCATGAGCGGTCGCGCGGTCGAGGCCGCGGGCGATGTGGATGTGCTGCTGCTGGACAAGACGGGCACCATCACGCTGGGTAACCGCCAAGCCGCCGAGTTCATCCCGGTGGACGGCGCTACCGAGCGCGAGGTGGCCGATGCTGCTCAGCTAGCAAGTCTTACCGACGAGACGCCCGAAGGTCGCAGTATCGTGGTGTTGGCGAAGGAGCGCTTCGATATCCGCGGTCGCGAGCTGGAGGGCTCGGGTATGGCGTCGGTGCCGTTCACCGCGCAGACCCGCATGAGTGGTGCGGATTTCGACGGCCACGAGATACGTAAAGGCGCAGCCGATGCGGTGCGCGCTTACGTCGAGGCCGCAGGCGGCGTGTATAGCACCGCCTGCACACTGGCCGTCGAGGAGATTTCGCGTGCCGGCGGCACCCCGCTTTTGGTGGCACGCGACCATCGTATCCTGGGAGTTGTTTATCTTAAGGACATCGTGAAGCAAGGCATTAAAGAAAACTTTGCCGACCTGCGCACGATGGGTATTAAAACAGTCATGATTACTGGTGATAACCCCATGACGGCTGCCGCTATTGCTGCTGAAGCTGGAGTGGATGATTTTATTGCTGAGGCTACCCCCGAGACTAAACTAGAGGCCATCCGTCAGTATCAAGCTGATGGGCACATGGTGGCTATGACGGGTGACGGCACGAACGACGCTCCGGCGCTCGCCCAGGCCGACGTGGCCGTGGCTATGAACAGCGGTACGCAGGCCGCTAAAGAGGCCGGTAATATGGTTGATTTAGATTCGTCGCCAACAAAGCTTATTGATATCGTGCGCATTGGTAAGCAGTTGCTTATGACACGCGGATCGTTAACCACCTTCTCTATTGCAAACGATCTCGCAAAATATTTTGCTATTATCCCCGCCTTGTTTGTGCCGCTTTATCCCGAGCTTACCGCACTGAATGTCATGCATCTGGGCAGTCCGCTTTCGGCTATTATGGCCGCCGTTATTTACAATGCACTTATTATTGTCGCCCTTATTCCCTTAGCTTTACGGGGAGTGAAGTATCGCGAAGCTTCTTCTCAGAGCCTGCTTACCCGCAATTTATTGGTATTCGGTTTGGGCGGCATTGTTCTGCCCTTCGTGGCCATTAAGTTGCTCGACACTCTCATGGTTCTTGTGGGAGTGGTGTAACTCTAAGCGTTTCGTAGTGTAGTAGAAAAATGAGTGATCAAAAAACCAGTGATAAAGACGAGAGAGTAAAAGAAAGGATCGATCATGAAACAGGCGAAAACATGGGGGAGTGCAGCAGTATTCTTTCTCGTGATGACGCTTCTCTGTGGTGTTTTGTATACTGCTGTGTGTACAGGGATTGCGCAGCTATTCTTTCCATACCAAGCAAACGGCTCTATTATTGAAGTTGATGGGAAGAAGTATGGAAGCGAGTTGCTTGGACAGAACTATTCGGAACCCGACCATTTGTGGGGGCGGTTGACGAACATGAACGCCTCAATATTTAGTGACGATAACGGCAATCCAATTATGTGGTATGGTCCATCAAACCTGAGTCCGGCTAGTGCGGAATTCGAGGCGGTTGTGCGTAACCGTATCGAGCAGATACACAGTACTCATCCCGAGCGAGGAAACGAGCCTATTCCGAGCGATTTAGTAACGTGTTCGGGTAGTGGTCTTGATCCTCATATTTCTCCCGCGGCCGCCGATTATCAAGTGGAGCGTTTAGCGAAAAATACTGGGAAAAGTGAATCGGAGATCCGCTCCATTATCGAACGCTGCACCGAGAAGCCCCAATTGGGTATTTTTGGAGATGCTCGCGTGAATGTGCTGAAGGTAAACCTTATGCTTGAGGATATTCTGTAATGGGAAATGATATCTTTGAAGAAATAGGCGCGTAGTGGCCAAAGGGTGAGTAAAGCGAGCTTCCTCTACCCCAAGTGTTTCACGTGAAACACTTTTGCGAAATAGCAAACAATTGCAGCTTTGGCTGGCACTTTTGAAGAAACGCCGAATAACTAAGTGTTTCTCGATTACCTGTAGCAGGAAGCCCTACACTGAGTGTTAATGAAGAATTAACACCGTTTCGAACCATCGTAGCTTTTGGTTCGATGACCCACTGAAAGGAAAAAGCAATGGTAGACCGTGTGGTAGAAAGTTCTGATGTAGAGGTTCCTGAAATTCCAGAGACTCTTGAGAAAGTTTTACTCTTCGTGCTTGAAGAGGCGAAAGAGAAGTTAACCCAGGGTTCCGACGTGGTGCCCTTTACGGCTTTGGTAGTAAAAGAGAATTTATTTATTGAAAATCATCCGGGCGAGTCGGCGGAAGAGTGCTTTGGTTTTGCGCGTCATACGGTGGAGCACGCTCGCGGCGCTGAGGCATATGCCTTGTGCTACGACGGCTATATCGAAGTGGACGATGATACGAAGGACGCTTTAATTGCTGAAGGTGGTATTCCTGGCGAGGATGAAGGCGTTGCGATCGGCTTCTTGTATACGATGGACGAGAACGGACAGCCCACGTTTGAAGCAGAACCTGCCTATATTGGTGAGGCACCGAATTTTATGGAAAACCTCAAGGAGGCTGCCGAGTATGGTGACGACGAAATTGAGGAAAAATATCTCGACGAAGAGATAGAAGACGAGGACGAAGAGAATTAGTCGCAGGAAGCTTCGTTAAAGACGCATTACCTGGTGCGATTGACTGGGATAGTGCCCAGGTGAGAGTCACTGGGAGTGTTTCACGTGAAACGCTCCCAGTGACCAGCTGTAATAATTTTTAAGGCACAAAATGATATTGTGTAATTACACGCCAACCATCAAGCTGATGGTTGGCGTTTTTTAAGATAGCTAAAAGTTATTATTTTGGGAATTATTTTTATGATTTTGTCGGCATTGAATGTTCGATGACTAGATTGCTGGATTAGTGTCATATTAAAACGGTTTTAGTCCGATTTGATTACGGTGGATTCGCAAGGTTGCGTTGCTATACTGCGGCCCAAGAGAAGTTCAGCGGATGAGTGGGATTGCGAGGCGGGGCAAACGGCCCGAAGCAGGAAATCGCCTTAGTCAACAGATGCTTTGCCGTCATCTTGAGGAAGTCTTTCTGCGAGCTAAACATGGTGAAAGCATGTGCGAACAGATAAAGAGACGAAGTTTCCCTTGTGGCTGACAAGGTATTTTGCTAGAATAGGCAAGCTATTCCTGCTCCGGGTTAACTGCCTTCACCAGCCCCGGGGCCGCAAAGACCAAAGGAGGTGAGCTGATGAAGGCTTATGAATTGCTGTTTTTTGTCGCTCCGTCTATCGACGAAGAATCCCGCGCCGCTGTTATGAAGCGTATCGAGACCACGATCGCTGAAGGTCAAGGTACGGTTGACAACGTCGACAACTGGGGCAAGCGTAAACTCGCTTATGAGATCAACGGTCTAACCGACGGTGACTACACTCTCATCGATTTCCATGCTGATCCCACTAACGTGGCTGAACTCGATCGCGTTCTTCGCATCAATGACGCGGTTGTGCGTCATATGATCGCTAAGCGTACCGATCGCGATTAACCGCACGTGGCATAGGGCGGGCAAAGGCCGCCCCAGCATGAGAAGAGGTAGAAGACATGAGCATTAACCGAGTTATCATCAGCGGGAACCTAACGCGCGACCCCGAACTGCGCAGCACTGCGGGTGGTTTGCCTGTGCTGGGCTTTGGTGTGGCCGTAAACGATCGCCGCAAAAATCAGCAGACTGGTGAGTGGGAAGATTACCCCAATTTCATCGACTGCACTATGTTCGGCGCGCGTGCTGAGAGCCTTTCCCGTTTCCTATCTAAGGGCACCAAGGTGTCTATCGAAGGTAAGCTCCGCTGGAGCCAGTGGGAGCGTGAGGGTCAGAAGCGCAGCAAGATCGAGGTGATCGTTGATGAGCTTGAGTTCATGTCGAGCCGCAACGATTCGTCGTCTTATGGCGGCGGTCATACGGGCGGCTACTCCGCTCCGGCGGCGGCTCCTATGGCCGCACCGGTGGTTGATGCCTCTTCTTCGGTTTACGATGAAGACATCCCGTTTTAAGCGATACTGAAAGAGGTTTGAAATGTCCGATTACGCGAAGCAGCCGCGTCGCAAGTTCTGCCAGTTCTGCAAGGACGATGCGCAGTACATCGACTACAAAGACACGCAAATGCTGCGTAAATACGTTACCGACCGCGGAAAGATTAAGCCGCGTCGCGTGACGGGTGCCTGCACCCAGCATCAGCGCGATGTCGCGAACGCTATCAAGCGTGCCCGCGAAATGGCCTTAATGCCCTACGCGGTACCCGCCGTCAGCGGCCGCGGCGACCGTCGCAGCCGTTAAGGCGAAGGAGGAACTATGAAAGTCATTCTGCTTCAGGAGTTGAAGGGCAAGGGCGGTGAAGGCGACGTTGTCGACGTAGCCCCCGGCTTCGCTAACAACTATCTGCTTCCCCAGAAAGCCGCAGTTCTTGCGACTAAGGGTAACCTCAAGCAGCTCGAGCAGCGCAAACACAATATCGCTAAGCGCGAGGAAAATCGTGTTGCCGATGCAGAGAAGCTTAAGGCATCTCTTGGTGGTATCGTGGTAAAAGTTGACGCAAAAGTGGGCGAAGAGGGTCAGCTGTTCGGCTCTGTTACTTCCACGATGATCGCTGAGGCTATCAAGGCTGCAACCGACCTCGACGTAGATAAGCGTCGTATTGAGTTGAGTCACGTTATTAAAACAGCTGGCGAGCATGAGGTGTCTATCTCCCTCTACCGCGATATTAAGACGACGGTAAAGCTGTATGTCGGCGCCGATATTCCGGTTGCCGAAGAGGCTGTTACAGAGGTTGTCGAAGTAGTGGAAGAGGTTGAAGCTGCTGAGGCTGCAACCGAAGAATAAAAGTTTATCCACCGCACTTTGATGTGGAAACTGGGGAAAACCCCCCTTTGCCCCGCTCGTGGGTGAAGGGGGGTTTCGCTTTGTTGTGGATAACGTTTTTTACATCGGTAGCGTTAAAAAATAACGAATGAACTGGGACAATTCTTGCAGTATTATAGATAGTCATACTGCCGGATAGAAAGAGAAAGTATGCCAGGCCCTCTTGCACCATATAGTCCTGACTTCGCACCTGAAGACGGTGGCGGAAGCGATCGACGACACCTTGAACCTCAGAATATTGAGGCAGAGAAGTCGGTCTTAGCGGCATGTATCCTGACCCAGGAGGCAATAGAAGAAGTTGCAGCTAAGCTCGTTCCAACCAGCTTTTACCGTGCATCGCATCAGCGTATTTTTGAATCGATGCTCGATCTTTATGCGCGTCATATTCCGATCGATCACATTTCGCTTGCCGACAACTTGAAAGCTGCAGGACAATTAGAAGCGGTAGGAGGAAAAGCTTATCTTGTCGGATTGGCAGGAGATACTTTTGCGCTAACCAATTGGCAAAACCACGTTGAAATTGTAAAACGTACTTCCATTTTGCGTGATCTTATTCGTGCATCGACTTCCATTTCGGCACTTGCGTACGATGCTCCTGACGACTTAGACATTGTGGTCGAAGAAGCAGAAAAAACGCTCTTCAAAGTAACGGAGCAGCGCGTTTCCTCCGCTTTCCAAAAAATGGATACCCTCTTAGTTGAGGCATTCGAAGAAATTCAGGAAATCGCTGCACAGGACAATAAGATTGCCGGCGTAGCGTCGGGGTTCAAGGATGTAGACGATTTATTCCATGGCTTTCGTGGTGGCGATTTGGTTATCTTGGCTGCTCGACCAGGTGTTGGGAAAACTTCGTTTGCTCTCAATCTGGCCACAAATTCCGCAAAGCTTGGCGCAACGGTCGCGTTCCTTTCGCTGGAAATGAGTGCATCTCAGCTGGTGCAACGTATTCTTTGTGCAGAGGCACGAGTGAGTCTTTCGCGTCTACGTGCAGGTCAGGTGCATGATGCCGACTGGGGAGCTATTGTTGAAGCGTCGAGTAAGTTGTCTAATCTTGAGATGTTTATCGACGATACGCCAGCTCTCTCTATTCTGGAGCTGCGCGCAAAGGCTCGTCGTGAACTACGTAACGCTAAGAAAGGCCTTATTATCGTCGACTACCTCCAGCTTATGCAGCCCCCTAAGGCGCGTGCGGATGGTAATCGTGCGGTTGAGGTTGGCGAGATATCCCGAGGTTTGAAGGTGCTCGCAAAAGAAATGGACATGCCAGTTATTGCTTTGTCTCAGCTTTCACGTGCGGTTGAGATGCGTGGTAAGAAGCGCCCAATGCTTTCCGACTTGCGTGAATCGGGATCTATCGAGCAGGATGCCGATATTGTAGCTTTCATCGATCGAAGTATGGATGAAATAGAGGCCGAGAGCGAAGATCGTCCCGATCTGGGCACCGCGCAGTTGATTGTGGCAAAGCATCGTAACGGTCCCACGCGCGATATTCCGCTTGCATTCAACGCGGAATACACACGCTTCATGGATTTCATCGACGATTCTCGCTCTGGAAGTTATATGTAAGCTTCCTGTAGACAAATTCACGCTACACTAGTGAGTATGCGCAAGCAAGTGACATTTATTCACGCTGCCGATTTGCATCTGGGAGCACCTTTTCGCGGTTTGCGCGCCCTTTCGGACGCATGGGCGAACCGCTTACTTATGGCCATTCCCGAAGCTTACGACCGCGTTATCGATGCGGCATTGAATCGCCGTGTCGACTTCGTAGTGTTCGCAGGTGATATATTTGATGATGCAAGAGCATCCTATGGCGATTATCTCCATTTTTTTGAGGGTCTGCGTCGATTGGATAAGGCGGGTATTCCTGCGTATCTCTGTACCGGAAACCATGATCCCTTTACCTCATGGCAACAAAATTTCTTCGCTCTCCCGAAGAATACCATTATGCTTCCGGGTGATAAGCCTGGCTTCGCCGCCTATCGGCGTGATGGAGAAACTTTAGCCTTGATTGCAGGCCGAGGCTACTACAACCAGACGTGGCCGGCTGATGAAGATATTGCTGCTGGTGTAACACGCGTGTTGGCTGAAGAAGCATTATTGCCCGATGTGCCAGACGCTGCGCAGGCGCCTTTTGCGGTAGGTGTGCTGCATACAGGTTTGCACTTGGATTCGCTCAAAGCTCCCACGAACCCCGTCGCTCTTTTAGCCACCGGTATGGACTACTGGGCTCTCGGACATATTCATGTAAAATATGCCTACCCCTCCTTCGAAGATCCTCGTTTGGTGTTTTCAGGCTGCATACAAGGGCGCGATATAAAAGAGACTGGTACGCGAGGTTGCTTTGCGGTAACCCTAGCGGAGGGTAAGCGCAACGAAGTTGAGTTTATTCCCACGGCAAGCGTGGTATGGCAACGTATGGATGTGGATGTGTCTGACTGCGAAAGTGTTGCCGATGTTACCGATAAGATTATGCGCGAGCTGTTTCGTGTAAATGGCAAGGCTCATTGTGAGGAGATGTGTGTACGTATTACCATGACGGGAACGACCTCCCTGCATCCGGTGTTCACGCGGCCGGGTGTTTTGGAAGATCTGCGAAAGCATATTAACGACGGCTACCCACTCTTTTTCTGTGACGCACTACTTGATTCTACCCAGCATCCTCGCGATCGGGAGGCTCTTCGCCGTGAAGGGTTATTTCCTGCGATATTTTTGCAAGCCTCAGACGCTTTACGCACTAATCGCGAGGAAGCGATAGCTTATCTGCAAGAAGAGTTCTTAAAGAAAAACATTCAACTTCCCAGCGCCTACACACGTCATGTAGACGAGCTGGCCGCAGATGCCGAGAACCTGGTATTAGATCTGCTGGGCAAGGGGGACGAATGACGTCCGATCACGGCAGAGCGCCGTTTCTTAAACGCATTAAGATAACCTGTTTTGGTGCTTTCTCCGAGAAGGTTGTAGGTCCTTTTAGCCCAAACCTGAATGTTGTTTATGGGCGAAACGAGGCAGGAAAAACCACCCTCACCTCGTTTGTGGGTGGTGTGTTGTTCGGCTGGGAAGAAGCACGCGGGGTGCGTAACACTTATAAGCCGAAGAATGCAGAACGCGCAGGGTCCTTGTTTTTTGCCCATCATCTTGGCAACGAATCAGCTGATGAACTGGTGCTATCGCGCGTTAGGAATATCGACGGCTTACAGGGCTCCACTGAGCTAGTGGAGGATGTTGATAAGGAAACGTTTCAGACGATGTTTTCGCTCACTAGCGACGAGCTACGTAGTCTGAGAAACACCACCGATGTTACGGCGAAGTTGCTCACTGCTGGATCGGGCACCGGGGCTAGTCCTGCTCATGCTTTGGCTGAGGTTCAGGCTCGTCTAGCTGAGTACACGTCGAGGGCATCGGGCATTGAATACTCTATAACGAACTTAACTGCCGAGCAAGATGAATTGCGTGCAAGTATGGCGGCAGCAGCGGACGAGGCCGATCGGAACAAGTCGCAAGATAGAGAATTTCACGAGCTTGCCCCACAGCGATCGCAGCTGCTCTCTCGACTTGATGCTCTTAATACGACTATCGAAGCGCTTACTGCTCAGCGAGCTAGCCTAGAAAAACTCGATTCTCAGTGTGTGGACTTGCGTCGTCAGCTTGACGAATTGCAGGAAGATGAAGCGACTTTTGCTGCTGAGCGCCGCCTGCGCAAGCAGGAATCCGATCCTACGCTTGCTGCCCTTAGCTTGTCGGATGAGAGAGCTTTGCGCGACCGGCTAGACACGCTTGCAGAAGAACAAGCAAAGTGTTCTCATAGTGTCGATTTAGCTAAGGAAAACTACGCCGCATCGCTTGCCGCTTATGAAGCACTGCTTGAGGTAGACGATGTTGAAGCAGCCTCTGAGAAGTATCGACGCCAACGTCAGGTGCAAGTGGTACTCTCTATTGCGCTACCATTGGTATTTATGGCTTCCGGTGTTCCGCTGTTTATTCACGGGCGCGAGATAACTAGTCTATCATTTACAGCCTTAGGTATAGGCTTGGTGGTATTCGCTCTGATATTAGCCGCCGCATCGTTGGTTATGCTATTTCGTCCCGACAAAGATGCCGAAGCCCTTGATGCTCGCCAACAGGATGCTCGGTGGGTTATGTTGCAGGATAAGAAGAAGTTGGAGGCTTGTCTAGTTGCCCAACAGCAATTGACCGCTCGCCTCGCCGATCGACTTGCCGCCGCCGGCCTTGAAGCGGCCCATGGTTCTGTTCGTACAGCTCGTTTGCTTCTCGATGAAGCGAGGGAACTGCGAACCGAAACTAGTTTACTACAGCAGCGGCAGCAAGCGCTTGCTTCGCGTCAATCTTCAGTACAGGACCGTTTGGCAGAAGTTGAGAGCCAGCGTGAGTTGCTGTTAGAACGTGCGGGAATGTCTGCTTTGGCAACTCCAATGACAATCGATGCTGCTATTAATCAGAAGATTAAGCAGCGTGCTGGTTTATTGGAAGCAAGCGAGAGTCTTAATCGCCGCTACGGCGAGCTCAAGCAAGAACTTTCGCAGGCGAAACAAACACGAAGTTTTGACGAGATAAAATTGCGCTATCAACAAGTAAGGACCCGCCAAGACGAGAGTGCTCGGGAATATGCACGATTGCTCTTGGCGAAACGCATGCTTGAGGCGGCTATTGCTGCGTGGGAGAGCAAAAGCCAGCCTGAGGTATATCGTCAAGCCAGCCGTCTTATGGCTTTGATGACGAACGATCGTTGGGTTAAAGTGAGCATGACCTCTGAAGGTAAGCTACAAGTAACCGATGCGGTAAAGACGGTGCGCGATCCGGTACACTTATCGTTAGGAACATGCCAGCAGCTCTATCTTGCGTTGCGTATCGCACTACTTATGACGGCTGACAATGTGGGTCGTGCGATTCCCATTTTGGCTGACGATATTCTGGTGAACTTTGACACCCGCCGACGTACGGGTGCCGTTCGCGCCCTGGCTGAACTTGCTCGTACTCGGCAGGTAATCCTGTTTACCTGCCATGAAGAAATAGTAGAGTCCATGCGCTCGGCGGATCCGGCGCTGAACGTTGTAGAACTGTAATATAATCATATATTTGCGGCGGGAATTGCCGCAGCGTCCGCGACGCGACGGCATGCGCCGCGGAGACACGCAAACGGCGGTAGCTTCAAAACTTCCGCTCGAGATCCGGCGTATAGAGACGCCGGGCGAAAGGATGCGAACATGCCCAGCACGGTACTCGTCGGCGCCCAATGGGGAGACGAAGGCAAAGGCAAGATCACCGACCTCATCGCACGCGAATACGATTTCGTTGTGCGTTATCAAGGTGGCAACAACGCCGGTCACACAGTTATCCACGGAGACAAGAAGCTAGCGCTGCACCTCATGCCATCTGGCGTGATGTATGACCATGCAGTGCCGGTTATCGGCAATGGTGTGGTTATTGACCCCGGTGTGCTCATTAAAGAGATGGCCATGCTGGAGGCTGAGGGCATTTCGTGCGGCAACCTGAAGATATCATGTGATGCTCACATAATTATGCCTTACCATAAAGACTTCGATGGTGCCGACGAAAAGCGCCTGGGAGACAATAAGATTGGCACCACAAAGCGCGGCATTGGTCCATGCTACCAAGACAAGGCGGCACGCAAAGGCATTCGTGTGCAAGATTTGTTGGATGAAAAGATTTTTCGCTTGAAGCTTGAGACGGCACTTGCTCAGAAAAACCCTATCTTGGAGAAAATATACGGCCTCCATACTTATACGGTAGAAGAGATATGCGAAGAGTACTTACCCTATGCTCGCATCTTAAAGCCGTTCATGGCCGAAACGGCGCAGCTGCTTAACGATGCCGTGCGTAATGGTAAACAAATTCTGTTCGAGGGCGCTCAGGGAACGCTTTTGGACATCGATCATGGCACATACCCGTATGTTACTTCGTCTTCGTGCTGCGCTGGTGGCGCGGCGACGGGTTCTGGGGTGGGTCCCACGGCTATCGATCGTGTGTTAGGCATTCAGAAAGCTTACATTACGCGTGTTGGGGAAGGCCCTTTCCCCACAGAGCAGCGCTTCCCGGAAGATGGTGGTGTTGGTGAGGAAGCTGAGATCGGCGAGACGTTATGCAGGGTGGGTCACGAATTCGGTGTAACCACGGGTCGTAAGCGTCGCTGCGGCTGGTTCGATGCGGTTATCGGGCGCTATGCTGCGGAAGTGAATGGACTTACCGATGTGGCTCTGACTAAGCTGGACGTGCTCAGTGCTTTCGACACCATTAAGGTGTGTACGGCATATGAGTGTGAGGGTAAGGTTTACGATTATTTCCCCATGCAACAAAGCGTGTTGTTCCACGCTAAACCGGTCTATGAGGAATTACCTGGCTGGAAAGATGTGGATATTACGGGATGTCGTTTGTTCGAGGAATTGCCCGAAAATGCAAGAGCGTACGTGGAGTACCTAGAAAAGATTACCGGCGTGCGTATTAGTATTATCGCCGTAGGTCCGGACCGTGATCAAACCATCTTGCGCGGTTGGGACCGCTAGCAGGTTGAAAGGAAAGAGAATGAACATCTTGGTCTTGGGCGGCGGCGGACGTGAGCATGCCATTACTTGGGCGCTCGCAAAATCTCCTCGTACCGACAAGCTCTTCGTGGCACCCGGTAATGGAGGTACGGCGGGTATTGCGGAGAACGTAGCAGGCTTAAAAGTTGAGGATGGTCAATCTGTGTTGGCCTTCGCTCGCGACCACGATATCGACCTAGTGGTTATCGGGCCCGAGGCACCGTTGGTGGCTGGTGTGGCCGACGTGCTGCGTGAAGCGGGAATTCCTGCGTTTGGACCCGACGCCGAAGGAGCACAGCTCGAGGGTAGCAAGACATTCAGCAAACGCTTTATGGATGATCACGGTATTCCTACAGCTCGTTACGACAGCTTTACCGAATTGGAGCCAGCGTTGGCCTACGTGCGTGAGTTGGGCGCTCCTATTGTGGTGAAGGCCGATGGTTTGGCTGCAGGAAAAGGTGTTATCGTAGCAGAAACTGAGGCTGACGCTGAAGTTGCCGTACGGAGCTGTTTCGATGGAGCATTCGGCGATGCTGGTTCAACCGTACTTATTGAAGAATTTCTTACTGGCCCTGAGTGTTCGCTGCTTGCGTTTGTAAGCGCTGGTAAGGCTCATTGTATGGCTACGGCACAAGATCACAAACGTGCCTTCGATGGTGATAGGGGGCCGAATACGGGCGGTATGGGTGTGTATTCGCCGGTGCCTATCGTAGAGCCTGATGAGCTAGCTAGTATGTATGAGATCATGGAGAAGGCTGCGGCCGCTACTGCCGAAGTATTTGATTATGATTACCGTGGCGTACTTTACGGCGGCTTTATGTTAACGCCCCAAGGCCCGAAAATGCTCGAATTTAACGCGCGCTTCGGCGATCCTGAGACACAAGTGGTACTGCCGCGTCTGGAAACCGATCTCGTTGATATCGCGCTCGCTGTAGCTGAAGGACGACCCGATGATATCAATCTGCGTTGGAGCGAGCAGTGGGCAGTGAGCGTTGTTTTAGCAAGCGACGGTTACCCGGGGTCGTATGAAAAAGGTAAAGTTATCCTTGGTATCGAAGAAGCTGAACAGTTGGAAGGGGTGACGGTGTTCCACGCCGGCACGACTACCAACTACGATGGCGAATTGGTTACTGCTGGTGGTCGCGTGTTGAACGTGACTGCTTTGGGCGACTCTTTTGAAGAGGCGCGAGAACGTGCTTACGAAGCTTGTGATCTTATTAACTTTGAGGGCAAGCAGTATCGTACCGACATTGGAAAACGTGCGGCCGAAGGCCGTCAGGCGTGGAATTAGAGGCGAAGTAATTCAATGCTTTCAGAACGCATGCTTACTGCCGTCGTGCGGCAGACTACCAAGAACTACCTAAAACTACAACCCACGACGGAAGCGTGTGTTCCTAGTCCTAGGCCGGGTATGAAGTACATGTTATATATGCATGTACCCTTTTGTGAGCGTTTGTGTCCGTACTGCTCTTTTAATCGCTTCCCCTTCTCCGAAAACCGTGCTCGGCCCTATTTTGCCAATATGCGCAAAGAGATGCTTATGCTGAAGGAACTAGGCTACGATTTTGAAAGCCTGTATGTGGGTGGAGGCACACCCACAGTTTTGTTGGATGAACTCTGCGACACGATCGACATGGCAAAAGAGACGTTCTCTATCAAAGAGGTGTCGAGCGAGACGAACCCCAACCACCTTATTCCGGAATATCTGGATAGGCTGCAAGGTCGAGTGAAGCGTTTGAGCGTAGGTGTTCAGAGCTTCGACAATGGGCTTCTTAAGCAGATGGATCGCTTTGACAAGTATGGTTGCGCAGAAGAGATTCTTGAGCGTGTGGGCCAAGCGAGTCCTTATTTCACCTCGATGAATGTGGATATGATATTCAACTTCCCTGCTCAGACTGAAAATATTCTGATCAACGATATTGAGCGTGTTGTTGAAAGTGGTGCCAGTCAAACCACTTTTTATCCGCTTATGGCATCGCCAAGCGTTGCGCGTTCGCTCGCGCAAACGGTAGGACGAGTTGACTACGCTCGCGAACAGCGTTTCTACCGTATTATTGATGAGTTGTTAACTGGGGGCGATAAGCCACTGTTCGACCACGGTAGTGCTTGGGCATTTAATCGTCGCGGAAGCAACATTGAAGGCGAGAAAGCTATGATCGACGAGTATGTTGTCGATTACGAGGAGTACCCCGCTATCGGCAGTGGTGGTATCACCTATTTGGGCGAAACGCTCTATGTGAACACGTTTTCTGTCAATGATTACAATGCAACTATTGAGGATGGTCG
>JAEWYG010000045.1 GCA_023395755.1 Actinomycetes bacterium
GTCTCACCCTCATCGCAATCCACACCCTCTTTGAGCCAAATAACCTTCTCGAACCCGAGATAGTCTCTCAGTGTTTGTTCAATTTCTTCACGAGACATGTCAGGGTTGCGGTTTGGATTAAGAAGACAACTCTCGGTGGTAATAACCGTGCCTTCGCCATCGGTGTTGATGGAGCCTCCTTCGAGGACAAAAGGAGTACGGTAACGATCGTGCCCCGTAACCTGCAGCATCTTGCGCGCCACTAGGTCGTCGACGGCGTAATCAAGGGTACATCCATGGCTCCCGCGCTGCTCGCCGCCCCACGAGTTAAACTTGAAGTCAACGCCGCGCACTTCCCCCGTTTCACGATTCTTTACATAAAGAGGGCCTGTATCACGCGCCCAGCAGTCAACCGAAGATATTTCGTATATCGTCACATCCATATCCGCGAACATGGCTTCTGCCGTCAGGTAAAGATGGTTGCTCACACCAAGGTTGACATGAGTGCCAGCCTCATTAATGGCCTTGATTATCTCGAACTGAGAAGCGCGTGCGGGGAACCCGCCGTTGTACCAGTTCGTAATATCCTCCGCCAAAATGAGCCAAACAGCTTCCTGTGGTTCATACTCTGCGGGCATAGCGAACCCGTCTTCAAATGGAATCGTTTCAAGTTGTTGAGAACTCATGGCTATCGTGTCCGATGCTTATGAGCATCGGACCCTCCTTTCAAACACCTCGCCTCATTAATCTTTATGATGTTTCAAGGCACGTAATACCTATTGGTGGGTATATTCCGGACCGAATGTTTCATACAGAGCGGCAACCTTGGCCGCCATAGCCTCATCAGAGTTACGACGCGGCTCAAAATTATCGAGCGTGCGGCAGCCCATAAGGTAGGCAATCAAACCGCGTTGCGTATGCAGACGATTTTCGGCCTGCTTCCACAAAAGCGAACCAGCAAAATCCATGGCGTAGTCTGTCATTTCTTTACCACGCAGCGCTGGCAGATAATGCATGGTCTTCGCACCCTTGCAATGCGACAACATATCCTCGTTCACCTGGAAGCCGCCCTGCACGAATGCGCGGTCGAAATACTCAAACTCACTTTCAGACTCCATGCCCTCATAGCAGAAGCAGCCCGTATACACGAAGTCAGCTCCCTCGACCGCTTCAACCGGATCATGGGTCGAATAGATATGTCCACCACCCTCATTACACGCCTGCTCGCGACGTTCGGCGGTAACGCGAAGTAATTCAGGGTCGTTCTCGTCTTCCACCATGTTGAAACGCTCGTCAAACGCATGACCTTCAGGACAACCCATGACCACCGTCGCTCCAAAACGGGGCAACAGCTTTGCAAGATCACCTGCGCTCGACTCATTGAGGTCGTCGGAACCAATGAACGCCAACGTAACGTCTTTAAGTTCTTTACCCTCGGGAATATTCTCAATAATCGTAGTAAGGTCGCATAACGTCTGCGTAGGGTGGCGGTAGTAATCCATCATGTTAAACACCGGAACCGATGAATAGCGAGCGAATTCCTCAATTTCCTGCACATCCTGCCAGCGAATCGAGATGCCATCTACCATACTCGATATAACCGTGGAGGAATCGCCCACCGTTTCGCGCTTGCCCAAGTGAAGTTCGCCGTGCTCGCCCCCCGTCAGGTACAGCGCGAATCCGCCTAATTCCTGTGCTGCCACTTCAAATGAAACACGCGTGCGAGTGGAATTACCATTAAAAATCATAGCTAAAGACTGATCGGCAATAAGATGCGGTACTCGATGATTGCGCGAAAGATCCTTAAGACCGCGAATCAAGTCAACCATCGCTAGCAACTCGTCAGTCGAGTAGTCCCAACAATCCATAAAGTTCTTCGAAGGTTTCAGCATACGGGTTCTCCTTTTCAAATTGGGATAAAAACTAGTTCGAGGAATCGTGTTCTTGCAGCTTTTTCTTATGCATCTTGGGGAAGATGAAGTACATAACCACCCCCACCGCCAAGCATGCCCCTCCTGCTGCGAGGCTTTGCCAATCAGTTGTTACCAGGGCATACACCGCAATGACGATAGGAAGCGCAGCCATTGCAGCGAACACCTTGTTGCTCACTTTCACGCGGAAGCAGTCCCATACGCGATCTTTATCCCGAAAGCGCAACACAATGCCCGATATGAGGATGAGAACAATAGGAACCAACAGAAGTACAACGTCGATGATAATGAGGTCAACAAAACTTCCCCGGCTCAAAATAGCCGTGATGATAGCGGCGGCGATAATAGCCACGAACGGCGTTCCGTACTTTTTGCTGGTCTTGTCGAATCCTCCGAAGAACAGACCATCTTCAGCCATGTCGGCCGTAGTACGCGCGCCGAAGCCCAGATAGCTGCTGTACGTTCCTAGATTGCCAATAAATCCAGCGATGAGGAACAAGATCATAAGGAAGTTGCCACCAACCACCGCGCCCACTTCGACGAAGCTTAATGGACCAGCCGTAGACCAATCCTGCCAATCACCCGTCACCGCCAGCCCCATAAACGTAGGCAGGATATACATGATGGCAGCCAGCGGCACAGCCCACATGAAGGCCTTCGAGATAAGCGGCCCAGCCCCCTCAACCTCGTCACTAAATGAATGAATGGACTCATACCCCATGAACATCCAAATACCTATAAGAAGGGCGGTATTTATATCCCCAAGGCTACCCTCTATCGTTCCTCCGTTAGCAAACAAGGGAACGAATGGGTTGAAGGTCATCTGCGGAATAGCAAATAAGATAAGCAAAACGAATGGCGCTAGTACCATGATGGCCGTGATGGTGGACGAGAAGGCCAGCGCCTCCACGCCGATGAGATTCAACACGCACAAGATAACAACAAATGCCAATCCGATCATCCAGCGTTGATCGGGCGTAAGCCCCAACCCCAGCGCAGCATTCAAATACTCCATGGCCAAAACAAGATACACAGCCGTATCAACGAAATTCGCGAGAACCATCGACCAGCCCGACAGATAAGCAGGAAATTTCCCTAGTGCCCGCCGGATCCATCCATAGAATCCCGACTCTTCAGTGTACTTAGCGCCCAGCTCCGTGCAGACCAATCCATATGGGTATGCCCATATCAGCGGAAGAATCAACAGGATGATAAACGAAATGCCCGGACCTGCACCGCCTATCATGTCTTCAATTCCGAACGCTCCGCCGGATATGAAGATATACATCATGAACACGACCGATATAAGCCTGAGCTTTTTCTGCTTTACTGCTTTGCCCACTTCAGCACCTCCTTGTGCTCCTAGGTTTCCTTGGCGCGACAAGTGTACGCAGCGGCCCGTACACATTGCCATTACCCGTTTCGGCGATTTATGGCTATACTTAAAAAGGAGTAGATACGTAAACCAGGGGGTAGCATGGAGAGCATTTCGACAGAACAGTGGATCGTCATCAACAGCATCACCAAGCATATCCATGCAGACGACCTACGCACGCTACCCGCAATCATCACCTCAGAGCTACGGGAGCTTGTGCCGTATTCACACTCGCTTTATCACTATTCTTTTTTGGCAGGTGAGATTTTTACAACCTTCGATTACGGCAGCATCGACCTTCCAGAAGAACACATCAAGCTCTATCAGGAGGAATACGAAGGCATCGACTACATCAACTGGTTCGCCGACGAGGTTACGCCGCGCGTTTTTCGAGATACCGACATTATTCCTGCCCAGATTAGGGAAAACTCCCAGCTGATGAAAGGATGGATGGAACCGTACCATCTGTTCTATTCGATCGGCATAACCATCGCAGCCGACACGTGTCCCTATGGAAACATATATTTATTTAGATTAAAGGATGAAGGAGATTTTTCCGACGCCGAAGTGTCGCTTTTGGAAGTTATCAACGAGCATCTCTGTATCCGCTACCGTCGAGAAATGCCGCGAGGTCTATCGG
>JAEWYG010000059.1 GCA_023395755.1 Actinomycetes bacterium
AGACGATGCATTCGATCATACGGCGGCAAAGGGCTTTATCCAGCTGCAGACCTTGTCAACTAAGACGTGGGCTTCCAATCGTAGACAGGAAGGCGCTCCCGCTGAGTTGTTCGATGCAGAAAAGCAGACGGGTCCCCTTACAAAGGGTAAGTACGAAGAGGTAACGCCCATTGGTGCCAAAGCTGTTCTCGAAGAGGCCGAAGCGGTTTTGGTGTAGGAAAGGATTATCATGGCACTTTGGTCGGGAAGGTTCACCGAGAACGTGAGTGAGTTCACGCAGCGCTTTGGCGCATCACTTCCGGTGGACAAGAAGCTTTATGCGCAAGATATTGCTGGTTCTACAGCGCATGCGAACATGCTCGCAGCTTGTGGTGTTATTTCTTCAGAGGATGCTCAATCTATTACAGAGGGTCTTGGATGTATTAAAGAGCGTATTGAGGCGGGCAACTTCACCTTTGATGTTAATGACGAAGATATTCATATGTCGGTGGAGCGTGCTCTCATTGCCGATATTGGCGATGCGGGAGCGCGTCTGCATACAGGTCGTAGCCGTAACGATCAGGTAGCTACAGACACGCGCTTGTTCGCCAAGCAGCGCTGCACCGACCTTATGGCGGCCAACGTCACGCTGCGTCATGCGCTTGTTGAGCAAGCTGAAAAACATCCCGATACCATCATGCCAGGTTACACCCACTTGCAGCATGCTCAACCGGTGTTGTTCTCTCATCATCTGTTGGCTTATGTATGGATGCTTACGCGCGACTTCGAACGGCTGGCGGCCGCGCGCCGTGCTGCCGATGCGTGTCCGCTTGGTGCTGCCGCGCTTGCGGGTACCACCTACCCGCTCGATCGTCAGATGACAGCTGATGCATTGGGATTTGCGAACGTTATTCCTAATTCGTTGGATGCGGTGTCTGATCGAGACTTTTTGCTGGATCTCTCATACGCTTGCAGTGTGTCATGCATGCACTTATCGCGGCTGTGCGAGGAAATTGTACTTTGGTCGAGTGCGGAGTTCGACTTCGTAGAGCTTTCCGATGCCTTTTCAACAGGTTCGTCTATTATGCCGCAGAAGAAAAATCCTGATTTTGCTGAACTTATACGCGGTAAGACAGGACGTGTGGTGGGTGATCTCGTAGCCCTTCTTGTTACCATGAAGGCGCTGCCACTTGCTTATAACAAAGATCTGCAAGAAGATAAGGAAGGTGCCATTGATGCCGCAAAGACGCTTGAGGATTGTCTCGTGTGCGCTGCTGGCATGATTGCCACTATAAAACTTAAACCGGAAAGTATGCTCGCGCAAGCGAAAAAGGGATACCTTGCTGCCACCGACGTGGCGGACTATCTTGCAAAGAAAGGTATGCCATTCAGGAGCGCACATGCTGTGGTGGGACATTTGGTGTTGTTGTGCGAACAACGTGGTTGCGATCTGGACGATTTGACGCTTGAAGATTTCCGAGTTGAAAGTGAACTGTTTGAAGCCGACATTATATCGTCGCTTGATCTTGATGGTATCGTTGCTGCGCGTACGACAATTGGGGGAACTGCTAGCTCGGCGGTTGCCCAACAGATGCAGCAAGCGAAGGCTATTCTTGCTGCTGACGAAGCTGCTATCTAACGTATTTCTCATGCAGCTTACCCTAAAAGTTGAAACGCCTCTGGGGGCGTTTCAACTTTTTTCGGCCTCTCATCGGCCCTTTTACCTTATGACCTTTTTCCAACAAACTTATGTTGTTTCATAAGGGGTTTGTCCGCGATGATACAATAGCCAGAGTTTTTTGGGAGGTGTCACGTGGCTTCACGTTCAGTAAAGAATAGACCAAGTGTCAAAAAGAAGCATCCTTGGTACGGTCTTCTCATATTTGTCACCGTTTTGGTGGCCGTTGTTGCAGCAGGTGGCGTAGGTGTTTATGCCCTAGGGTCGTCGTGGTTGGCTCCAGAAACGCTGCCAGATTATCGGGATTTAGACTCGTTTAATGTCTCCAAGGCCTCCGAGGTTGTATCGAGTGATGAGTCTACTCAGTTGGCAAAATTCCAAGCAGAAAACCGTGAACAAATTGAGTTGAGTCAGATTAGCCCCTACATTGTGCAGGGTACTGTGGCTACAGAAGACGAGCGTTTTTATGATCACGGAGGGTTCGATCTCGCGGGTATTGCTCGTGCTGTTGTGGTGAATATTACCGGTTCGGGTAAAGAAGGTGCATCTACCATTACCCAACAGTTGGTACGTAATACTATTCTCTTTGATGAGATGAACGATATTTCGATTAAGCGAAAAGTGCGCGAGATGTACCTTTCTGTCAAGGTAGAGGAGCTTTACTCGAAAGATGAAATACTTCTCATGTATCTCAATACTATCAATTACGGTTCGGGCGCTTATGGGATTCAGGCGGCGGCGCAACGTTACTACTCGAAAAATGCCGCCGATCTTACCCTTTCTGAGGCTGCTACCCTCATAGGTATTCCTCAGTCGCCAACCTACAACAACCCTATTGATAATCCCGAAACGTGCCTAACTCGTCGTAATCTTGTGCTCGATCGCATGCTGTCGAACGGTTATATAACGCAAGAAGAGCATGATATGGTAAAACTTGAGCCGATTGCTCTTAACCCCACGGTGCCTACAGTGGATGGCATTGTGGCATATCCCTACTTTACTAGCTATGTTCGTTACGTGCTGACCGACCCTAAAGGTCCCTATAACTTCACAGAAGAAGAGATTTTAAAGGGCGGATACCGCATCGTTACGACGCTTGACACTACGCTTCAGGGGGAAGCCGAGACTGCGGTGGCAAACAAAGAGGAATCTTTGGCTTATGCTACTGGCACCGATGCCCTCCAAGGGTCGTTGGTGTCGATCGAGCCATCTACGGGACATATCAAGGCCCTCGTAGGTGGACGCGACTGGGCAACGGATAAATTCAATCTTGCTACAGGTGATCCGACTTCTGCACAACCGGGTCGTCCCTGCGGTTCGTCGTTTAAGACATTTACCCTTATTGCTGCTCTCGAGGCGGGTATTTCGCCTCAGACGATGCTCGACTGTTCGAATCCAGCGGTCTTGCCCGAGGCGGGATACCCGGCAAGCTCGCCTTTGAATAATATTAACAACTACAATTTCGGCTACCGTACCATTGCGGGCGCTTTTGAAGTATCTTCGAATACCGGTTTTGTGCGCTTGCAGGCGTCACTTGGTGCCGATAAGGTTGTAGAGGTGGCGCAGCGCATGGGCATCACATCACCCCTGAATGCAGTAGGTTCGCTTACCTTAGGCCAGCAAAACGTTACCATGCTAGATATGTCGAGTGCCTATTCCGCTATTGCGAACAACGGCGTGCGCGTTGATTCTACGCCTATCCTGAAAATTTACGATTCCGAGGGTAACCTGATCGTAGATAATACCGCTCCCGATACCGAACTTGCTCGTACGAAGAGTACCCAAGTTATTAGCCCCGAGGTAGCTCATGCGGCTACTGAAGTTATGAAAACGGTTGTTACGGGATATGAGGGAACTGGTTCCGATGCGCGGCTGTCTAGCGGGCAAACGGTGGCGGCGAAGACAGGTACAAGCACAGGGTATAAGGACATCACATTTTGTGGTATCACGCCTCAGTTATCTACTGCTATCTGGTTTGGCGACAAGAGTAATCAAATTGAGATACCTTCTAGTACCGGTGCAGGGGACGTGTTTAGTGAGTTCATGAATGCTGCTTTACGTGGTCAGCCGCTTAAGGATTTCGATTACGCTGCTGCGCCATCGTATAAGACCTATACCGATACGAAGTATCATATTGGAGGGACAAGTAGCAGTTCGAACAAATCGGAAGATAATACCAGTACCGATGCCGGCAATAGTTCAAATGGCACTACTGGTAATGGAACGACTGGTGGGGGAACCTCTGGAGGAGGAACCACTGGTGGCGGAACGACCGGTGGTGGAACCAACCCCGGCACAGGCGGCGGTACCGACCCGGGTACAGGCGGCGGTACGGGTGGTGGTACTGACCCTGGAACTGGCGGCGGTACGGGTGGTGGCACCGGCGGGGGTACGGGCGGTGGCACCGGAGGAGGAACCGGTGGCGGCACAACCCCTTCCTCGGTGTCTTTGCGCATTGAATCTGTAGTCTGGTCTCGTATGCTGTTGCCGTTTGCTGCATAATCGTTTTGAACAAATATCTGCATCGTACACGGCGATGCTCGACACAAATGAAAGTAGGTAGGTTGTACATGAAGCGAAATACCCTCGTTAGGATCGTTAGTTTAGCGTGTGCGGCCGTCGTGCTGGTTGCTGTACTTGCAGGTTGTGCGCAGCAGGATAACGCCGCTGCACGGCAGCAGGCCGATAATCGTAAGTACATGACGCAGGTTAATCAGACGATGGAAGATTTAAAGGGCAAGCTCGATAGCTTTACCGATGCGGTGTCGCGTGGTGATGTGGTGGGTATGCGCACACAAGCCGACAACGCGTACAAGGCCCTTGATGAATTGGGCAAGCTGGAAGCACCTGAGGGTCTGAAGGATATTCAACAAGAGTACGTTGATGGTACGGGCAAGCTCAAGGATGCATTAAATGCCTATATTGATCTTTATACCGAGATTGATAGTGCTACCGAAGCTCAGCCGTTTGAATGGTCAACGTACGATCAACGTATTGCTGATATTAAATCGCTCTACGACGAAGGTATTGGCAAACTCCAGTCTGGAGACAATAAGGCCACGGAAAAGAATTAATTTTTCAATTGCCTTCGCAGTAATTATTGTAGAGTTATCTTTCCTTGTAGTATTTAGAAGCAAAGCCCCTCCTCTCTCAGTCGGAAAGGAGGGGCTTTTGGCATATTTAAGGGAGGTTCTGTTTGGGCCTCGAGCTAAGCCAAGCCTCGCATTAGGTAAAAGGAAGGTCGCGTTGCTCGAGCGGAACGCTACTAACTGCTAAGTTGTTCCAGTTGCCGGGGGATCAGGGGTGGGCGTAGGTGGAACAGGGTCAGGAG
>JAEWYG010000075.1 GCA_023395755.1 Actinomycetes bacterium
GGTATGAACGGCTACGACAAAGGCTACCAGCTTATTCACTCCTTTTATGCGTTTTCTGAAGGTGGCCTATTCGGCGTGGGGTTAGGAAATTCACGCGAGAAGTTTCTCTATCTGCCTGAGGCTGAGACAGACTTCATCTTTGCCATTATTGGTGAAGAACTGGGCATGGTGGGTGCGCTCGTGGTGATAGGGCTGTTTTTGGCGCTACTGTACGCGGGTATGCGTATTGCCCGTTCGGCGCCGGACGATTTTGGCACTATGGTCGCAGGAAGCTGTGCGGTTATGATTGCGTTTCAGGCATTCTTGAATATAGGCTGCGTTATTGGCGTGCTGCCGACGACGGGTAAGCCGCTGCCGTTCGTGTCTTCAGGTGGCTCTTCCCTTATTGCAACCTTCATTATGGTGGGCTTGGTATTGTCGGTATCGCAAGGGACCGCTACCGAACCCAGTATTTACGAGCGTCGTCGTGCTGATTTGCGTATTGTACGTGCCGAACCCGAACCGACCAGAGCCCCTCGTCGTAGCGATTCGGATACTGAAGCATCTTCTCGGAGCTCACGCCGCTGTGGGGGTATTGGCTGGGACGCAGTAAGTTCGCGAGGAGCAAAACGAAACGATGTGAATGCGGGACGATCGAGTAACTCATCGTCGCGTAAAGGCAGGAGGTAGCATAATGCTGGTTGTTCTCTCTGGTGGCGGAACTGCTGGTCACATCAACCCGGCACTGGCTTTGGCTGACGTGCTTAGGGAACGTGGTTGCGATGTGCGCTTTGCTGGTACCCCCACGGGTGTAGAGGCGCGTCTTGTGGCGGAGGCAGGCATCCCTTTCACGGGCTTTGAGGCTTCGGGCTTTAATCGCAAGCATCTGCTTACGCTACCCAAAAGCATTGCGAAGATTCAGAAAAGCACCGGTAAGGCGAAGCGATGGTTTGACGAAATACATCCCGATGTTGTGGTGGGTTTTGGGGGCTATGTATGCATTCCCGTAGCGCGTGCGGCAGAGCAGTGCGGTATCCCGGTGGTGGTGCATGAGCAGAATTCCGTTATGGGTATGGCAAACAAGTATTTGGCAAAACGTGCTGAAGCCGTGTGCTTAACCTATGAGCATGCTGCCCGTGCGCTCGATGCGCGTGCTCAAGAGCGCGTCGTGGTTACGGGTAATCCTGTTCGTGCTTCAGTATTTGCGGCCACACGTCAACAAGGGCGCGACCTTTTGGGTATTCCTGAGCAGTCTCGTATGCTGCTGGTTACGGGGGGTAGCCTCGGGGCGCGTCATCTAAACCAGGCCATCTGTGCTTTGAAGGAAGTACTGCTAGGCTATGGCGATCTGCATATTGTGCAAGTGACGGGTCCTAAAGAACTCGATGCCGTTACTCAAGAACTAGCGTTGACTTCCGAACAGAAGCAACGCTGGCATTTGTTTGGTTATCAGGATCGTATGGGTGAAGTTATGGCCGCGGCTGATGCTATCGTATCGCGCGCTGGCGCTACGTCGTTGGCTGAGATATCGGCACGTGCCATTCCGGCATTACTCGTGCCTTTTCCGCATGCGACAGAGGACCATCAGACTACGAATGCGCGTTCCTATGTGAATGCTGGTTGCGCTTTTATGATTGCAGATGCCGAAGTGGATACTCCTGAGTTTGAGCGTTTGGTGCGTATTTTGGTGGAGGATGTAGACGTGCGCGTAGGTATGAGTGAGGCAGCGCGTGCTCAAAAAACGTGTGATGCTGCGGTTAAGTTGGCAGATGTTGTGTGTGCGGCGGTTCGGTAAGTCCTCTATGGGCTACCATGGAAGCATACTCATAAAGGAAGGGTTGTAATAGCACTATGGAAAACCAGCGTATCGAATCGGTACATTTTATCGGCGTCGGCGGCGTGGGTATGAGCGGTATCGCCCGTGTTGCTTTCGACCAAGGTATCTGCGTGAGTGGATCGGATCTGAAAGAGAGTCGTTATACCAAACAGCTCAAAGCTGCTGGTATTGAGGTGCATATTGGACACGATCCGGCGAACATTCCTGAGGGGGTAGATATTGTCGTGGTGTCTACCGCTATTCTCGATAATAACCCTGAACTTATTGCTGCTCACGACAGGGGCCTGACCATTTGGCATCGTGCGCAGATGCTTGCACACTTAGGAAGCGACCTTTGTACGCTTGCAGTGGCGGGTACGCATGGTAAGACAACCACATCATCCATGTTGGCTAGTGTTATGGATGCTATCGGAGAAGATCCAACGTTTCTTATTGGAGGCATCGTGCGTGCTTATGGCACAAATGCCCACTCGGGAGCAGGGCGTTACTACGTGGTTGAGGCCGACGAGAGCGACAAGTCGTTTACGTATCTGTCGCCGCATGCCGTGCTGGTAACCAACATTGAAGCCGACCATTTGGACCATTATCGAGATTTGGATGAGATTTACGAGAAGTTTAGTGCGTTCATTTCTTCGGTTCCAGCCGAAGGTGTTGTGGTGGCATGTGCTGAAGACCCTGCGCTTATCGAACTTGCTCGGGCCACGGGTCGCACCTTGCTTATGTACGGTTTTGGTGAAGATTGTGATATTCGCATTCTTGCGTGGGAGCCGCACGGGGTGGGCAGTGAATTTCGTTTACGCTTACCCGATGGGCGCGAAATTGCGGCAAGCCTCAAGCAGAATCCTGGCGTACACAACGTTCTAAACGCTGCTGGTGTTATTGGGTTAGTGGACGCCCTTGGTCTGGATGCTGAGGCAGCTGCCGCTGCGCTTGCAAACTTTGCGGGTGTACGGCGCCGTTTCGACCTCGTCGGCGAGGTTGCTGGCATCACGGTGGTGGATGACTACGCACACCATCCCACTGAGATTGCGGCCACTATCGAGGCGGCATCCAAGCTTAATTATCGTCATGTACATGTGCTGTTTCAGCCTCATCGCTACTCACGGGCACCCTTGTTTACCGAGGTGTTGCATGACGAGTTTGCGCGGGCTTTCGATGCAGCCGACTCGGTTACCTTCATGGATGTGTACCCAGCGGGAGAGGCTCCTATTCCGGGCGTCAGTGGTAAGACGTTTTTGAATGTTGTGCTTGATCACACAGAGCATCCGGATGCCGCTTATGTCCCTCGTCGTATTGAGGTTGTGCCGTACCTTGCGTCGAAAGCGGCTGCGGGCGACTTGGTTATTACCATGGGCGCAGGTGACGTGACAGCCATTGGTCCTCAGCTGGTTGACGCGCTTTCTTGTAGCTCGGCACCTGTTGTGGTACCCCAGGACTAAGGAAGCATTGTGACTGCACGCCATGCTTCATCTGCCCTCGAGGCACTGCTTGTTGATAACAAGTTTGATGGTGCTATCTACCCGGCCGAGCCTATGGCTCGACATACCATGTATCGTATTGGTGGCCCTGCGCGTTTTTACGTACAGGTTGCGTCGGTGGGGGCGCTTGCGCGTTTGCTTGATGCTTGCGATCTTATGGATGTTCCTTGTGTGGTTGTAGGGAGAGGAAGCAACCTCCTTGTGGCTGATGAGGGCTTTCCTGGGGTGGTTATTACCCTTGGGCGCGATTTTCGCATCTGTCGATTTGACGAAGGTGTTGGGCGGTTTTGTGTAGGTGCGGGGGTTCCGCTGTCGTCGGTGGTGCAGGAGGCATTCCGCCGCTCGCTTGCGGGCCTCGAATTTTGTGTGGGCACGCCAGGTACGGTGGGTGGGGCTTTACGTATGAATGCGGGGTCGCGCGACGAGTGGATTGGCGAGCGTGTGTCATCGGTAACAACATTCTCGCTGGAAAAAGGCCTTGTGCGCTACTCGGGAGATGAGATTACCTGGACATACCGCAACAGCTCGTTTCACTCTGACGAGATTATTGTCGAATGCGAACTTTCCGTAGAGCCGGCCGATCCTTTCTTCATCCGCGGTAAGATGGAGGCGTCGCTAGCGCGTCGGAAGAAAACGCAGCCACTTACGC
>JAEWYG010000109.1 GCA_023395755.1 Actinomycetes bacterium
GTGCTGCAATACTAAAGGGGCTTTTACCCAACTTGCGTGCGGTTGCCACGAACGTTGACTGCTTACATTGCAGTATTTCGGCACGAACAACACGAGCTAAGCTCGGCCAATGCGTTACCGCCACACCGATAGTGACACCCCAGAAACCCTTTCCCAAAGCAAACGATATAAGAATGAGTAGCACGATATGTGGCACACCCATCATAAGATCGATAAGCCAGGTAACTGCCGTATCAACTTTTTTGCCACCGAGGGCCGCAGCCGCACCCAAAATAAGTGCAATAATCGACGACACACCCGCCGCTAACAGACCCACAAGAACACTGGTGGATAACCCCGCAAGCGTGCGCAGCAGCATGTCGCGACCCATCCAATCCGTGCCGAACGGATGACTTAAACTGGGGGCGAGATTTTTCATCGAAAAGTCGGTTGCTGTAGCAGCTCCCGTTACGGCGACACCCGCCACCACCACCGCAGCAAGCGCACTTAAAGCCACCACAAACGCCACAAGCGTGAGTTTTCTATTTCCCACCCGAGCAGTAAGGGGAACATGCAGCACCGGATTATCCACGGTTAATCCCCCTTCGCATACGAGGATCAACCACGCCGTACAACATATTAGCGACAAGGTTACCAGCGAACACAAACGCTGCCGAGAACAACGCTATGCCCGCCAAGAGGGCCACATCGCCACCAAGGCCAGCCGTGACTGCGGCTTGCCCCAGTCCTGGATACGAGAACACTTGCTCGACCAGCACCGAACCACCGAATATTTCGGAAATGGCCGCAAACTGCAACGTCAATGCCGGCAACGCAAGGTTACGTAACCCGTGGCGACGCAGCGCACCCCAGGTGGACAGCCCGCGCGTTCGAGCAAACCGCACGTAATCGCTTTCCAGTACATCGATAGTCTTCTCGCGCGTATGTAGGGCAATGTTTGCCACACCCACCACCGAAAGGGTCAATGCCGGAAGGGCAAGATGATGGAGTGCGTCAGCAAGGGTCACCTCGGAAGCCGATACCCCAATGGGCACCGAGAATCCGAACGGAAACCATCCCAGCCACACCGAGAACACAATAAGGAACAGTAAACCAAGCCAAAACGTAGGCACGGAAGCCAAGAGGAAGCAGTAACCCTTCACTATACGATCCACCAGCTTACCGCGATTCGCACCAGCTAGCATGCCCAGCCCAAATCCCAACACACCACTAACCACCCAAGCAGTAGCCATAAGCGCCAGCGAATTCACTGCTCGCGTGGCAATCACCTCAATCACGGGCGCATTATAGCGAAGCGACATACCCATATCTCCGCGCAGCAGACTCGTGAACCAGTTCGCATAACGCTCCCACAAAGGCGTATTTGCACCCCAATACTCTGCCAGCTGAGCTCGTTTCGCCTCACTCATGTTGAGATAAGCCGTCTGCCCCACGTTGGCCTGAACCGGATCGATAGGAGATACACTCACCAGAACGAACGTGACCAGACTCACGGCAATCATGAGAAGGATGAACTTGAGTATGTTTTGAGCAATAAACCGAGACATGAAAGCTACTATAACCTAAGCCCAACTCCACTGGTCGACATTATTCACGAGAGACCAACCATGTCCATGGGGGTGGGGCTTCTGCTCGGCTACCCTCAAATTATCCTTGGCGAAGTACAAGTGATCGACGTTTGCAAACCACACCCACGGAGCATCACCCTGAGGAGCAATACCTGATGTACCGTCCCATTGCGCCTTCTGCCACAACGTAAACGAATCTTCTATGTTTGTCTGAGCAAGCGCCTCATCAAGGTACGCGTCGGTTGTCGCACTTTCATAACAAGCGTAGTTGCCGGTGCCCTTAGAATAGAACAGATTATAAGTCTCGGTAGGGGCATTAGTGCCCCAGCCCCATACTACTGGATCGCTAAACTGATGCGGGTACAAATCGTCCCAGCTAACACCCTTTATAGACACTTCGATGCCAAGATTTTTCATCTGATTTGTGAAATCTTCCGCAATACCTTGACGCACGGTATCGCCGGCAGAGTAATAGAGATTAAGCGAAGCGCGTGTACTATTCTTTTCACGAATGCCATCTGCGCCTACTGCCCAACCGCCGTCGTCAAGCAGCTTCTTGGCCTTCTCTGCATCGGTCGAAACTTTCATATCGGGAGAAGACCAAGGCATACCATCTCCCACACTATAGGCAACCGTACCATAGCCATTCATAACGTTCTTGATCATCTCTTCACGATCGACACCATAATTGATGGCCTGGCGTATAGCAAGATCGCAGGTTACGTTATTGCCAACGTTATAGGTACCCTTCTCGTCTTTCTTTGTACCACCCGCAGGTACCACGGGAAGCGAGATGCCGCGAGAATCGACTGATTTGCAGTTTAGTAAATCGTAGCCACCCGGCTGATTGGCAGCAAAGGTAGCGGAAGTGTATGCCACATCAACCTGGCCAGACTGCGCCGCAGCAAGCGAAGCATCCTCCCCCATGAATACAACTACCACGCGATCCATCTTTGGCGCCGTTCCATAGTAATCAGGATTTGCTTTAAGAATGACTTGCTGGCCCTTATCCCACTGCTCCAGCAGGTAGCGACCGGACCCAATGGGGTTGGTTCCGTAATCCTTACCGTAGGACTGTTCGGGCACAATGCCAATAACGGCAAGCGTGTACAACAGCGCATTAAACGGCTTCGTCATATTGATAGCAACAGTGGTATCGTCTTTAGCCACGGCATCCTTAACCATGGACAAGTCGCATTCGGATGCTTCCGAATTCAATATGCCATTAATCGTAAACGCTACATCGCGCGCCGTAAGAGGAGTGCCGTCACTAAACTTAACGTCGTTGCGAACAGAAAATGTCCACGTCATACCGTCGGCAGAACACTCATAAGAAGTGGCGAGATCATTTGCAAAGTCAAGATCAGTCGTAGTCGTAATAAGCGTAGATTGAATAAGTGGTTCATGCACATGCTCGCCGCAGCCCCACGACACCATCGGGTCGAACCCTCCTGCTGGCTCCGAACCAGCAGTCATAGATACAATAACTTGCGACGGGGTATCTGCCTCAGACGCCGTTCCAGCGCCGGCACTCGACTTCGTCTCGCTGCTCACGCAGCCAGCCAAAAGCCCACCCAACGACAACGTAGCCGCTGTCGCTCCTGTCAGTTTTGCAAAATCGCGCCGCGTCAAAGTAACCATGCCGATAATTCCTCCCCAGTTCGACCACCTGCTATAAAGCTCCTGTGGTGTTACGTATTCAAATTGCGTAACACACTATAGCAGAGGAGCTCTTGATGCAGTGTTACTTTCTTAGAATTCGTAACTTGCTCGGCGAACGGAGATATCTACGCTAGTTTTTTGAAACCCTACACCTCTGCAGGCACCTCACCTGTTGTAAGAATATGTTGCAATGCTGTCTCGTCCAACACCGGAACACCCAGTTCGACAGCCTTGTCGTACTTCGATCCAGCAGCTTCACCTGCCACGACAAAGTTGGTTTTCTTCGACACGCTGCCCGATACCTTAGCCCCACGCGCCTTCAAACCCGCACCCGCTTCATCGCGCGTCATACCACTTTCTACCAAACTTCCTGTCAGCACGAAGGTAAGGCCCGAAAGCGTCTGGGGCAACTGCTCGCCCGCCTCAGGGAGCTTATCTTCCATTGACACGCCCAGCTCACGCAGGCGTTCAATTACGGCCACGTTGTCGGGAGTGCGCAAAAAGAGGTACGCCGTTCGGGCGATTTTCGGACCAATGCCATCAATAGCCGCCAGGTCTTCTTCGCTTGCAGTCATAAGCGCGTCGATTGTGGGGTATGTACGAGCTAGCACTTCAGCAATAATTTTACCCACGTGCCGTATGCCCAACCCGAACAAAACGCGCGCAAACGGGCGTGTACGGCTAGCATCGATCGCGGCCACTACTTTCTTCGCCACCGTTTCGCCCAGACGTATAGGTTCACCGTCCTTGTTAACGCGACCCATGTCAAGCAACGACAGCTCCACCTCGTCAAGCGTATAGTAGTCGGCCACATCGCTCAACCGACCAGCCTCCACCAAACGCGACACAATTTCCTCGCCCATACCATCGATATCCAGCGCACCCCGGCTAGACCAATGCAACAAACGCTCAAGCGCCTGTGCAGGACAGTCGATTGAAATGCAGCGGTAATCCACCTCACCCTCTTCGCGAATTACCGGCGAGTTACACGACGGACAGCGCTCGGGCATATGCCACACAATCGCGTTGGCTGGACGCAACGCCAACACCGGTCCCAACACCTCGGGAATAACATCACCGGCTTTGCGCACAATAACGGTGTCGCCCACACGTACGTCTTTGCGGTGCACCTCGTCCACGTTGTGCAACGTGGCACGTGCCACTGTAGAGCCGGCAACCACTACGGGGTTCATCTCTGCCACCGGCGTCAATTTACCCGTACGCCCCACCTGCACGGTTATATCGCGCAGTAGCGTAGTTTTCTCTTCGGGTGGAAATTTGAACGCAATGGCCCAGCGCGGCGCGCGCGCCGTGTAGCCCATAGCCTCCTGCTGAGAGAACGAATCCACCTTAACCACTACGCCGTCAATCTCGTAAGGAAGACTCTCACGACGCAGGATAGCCTGTTCGCAAAAGGCATGCACCTCTGCCACTGTCTTACAG
>JAEWYG010000120.1 GCA_023395755.1 Actinomycetes bacterium
CCTGTAAGCCTTTTTTGAAACTACCGCACGCCTGCATGCCCACAATTTTCTGATTATAGTAAAACGCCTTCGAATCTTCAGCCCATGGCGTAGCGATAACCATCGAGTCGCGTGGCTCGCTATCTAGCACAGCTTCAAACGTGAGATCATCATCGCCGTCAAACTGAGCGAATCGAGCACTAAGGGTACGCACGCCCTTCGCCGCCTCAAAGCGAAACGACACACGATTATTTTCGAATGAAGAGACACCCGCTTTTGATGAAGATGGCAACTTGAAACGACCGAGCGGCAGAGGCGTAACCACGCTAGTGGTTTTATAAGCTACCTGCTCGAAGTCTATCAACGATGCCGACACGAGGCCGGCATACCCCAGATCACTCAAAGTGAGCGCCACAGCGTACGAATCGTCACCTACCAGATAATAATCCCACTCTTTAATACGCCAACGAGGCGCTTTAATGCGCTCACGATCATAGGAAAGTAGCGGCTGTGTAGCCCAACCCCGCGCAGCAAGTTCACCATCAAGTCGATGCAACGGCCCTTTACAGGTGATCTTAGTTTCCTCGGAACCCTCGCTCATGACTACTCCCCTTTCTGCAGCAACGCCGGATCAATATCTTTATCGTCCTCGACCCCTCCCTGCGCACCACATACCCCATCGTTTACTTGCTGTCTTGTTAACGGGGCAATAGCGCGCACCACTGCATCAGATGCCTTTCCGCCATCACGACTATCCGCCATACGGAATACCACCGATCCCTTGAATCCGGCGTCCCCAATCTCAGAAAACGATACCGCCGGGCTCTTCGACAGTTTCCCAACGCCTTCAGCTGCCTTAGCAGCACTACACTCGATGGCGCTAGCCACTTCATCGAGCCGACAGCCATCAGTGGCCACCACGAAAGGCACACTCACCTGATTGGTTGGCGGCAAATGTACCAAGGCTGTCTTATTGATAATGGAGTTAGGAATGATAATTTCCTGTCCCAGCGAATTTTTGATAGTAGTATGGCGCCAGGTAATATCTTTAATCACACCAGTTGAGGTTCCTACTTGGATGTTATCGCCGCGCTTAACAATACGCATAAGACTTACCTGCAAGCCACCAATCAAGTTAGATATGGTGTCCTGAAAGCCTAAAGATATAGCAATACCACCTACACCCAACGCGGCAATAGCAGCGCTGACATTTACATTGAAGCAGGTGGAAAGCATAATACACACGCCCAAGAACCACACACTCGCCCGTCCGATATTAATGAAGATAGAGCTCGATGGCAGGTTCTTCTGTTCGTTAAAGTGCAACAGATGACTGAGGAAGCGTGCGACGATCCGTGCAGCTAAAGCCGTAATTGCCAGAATAACTAGCACCGAAAGGGCCGTGTTGAACCAATCCGCACGGACAACGTTTTGGATATGCTGAAAAAACTGATCCATATTGTTATCCTACCCATGTTTGATATCCGAGCCAGTAGCGAGCATTGTGCAAACACAACTCGCTACACGTTTTCCGTTACAAGAAACCCCCTCTACCTCCTGCATAACACAAAGGTAGTAGTGCAAAGTCTACCAAGAAGCAGGCTTGCGAGGATGCTCTTTCTGAGTTTCCCACAAAACGATATGACCTTTGGCTCGGGTGGCCACAACGTCAATCAATCGTTGGTTAGACGAACCACGCCAGGGTAGCTCATAAGAATGAAGCTCTTGAATAAAGGGTCCGTCTACCAGTACGTCGGTGGCCAGCAGCAAATCGCGTGCCCCCACTGCATCTACCAATGAAGGTATTACAGCAACAGCGTCATTAGTAAGTTCCGCCCTTGCCGCACGCGCCATCAATTCCTCATAGCGGTAGCCCGAATACGTCCATATATTCAAACCGCGATCACGCAGGCGACGCGCCAATTCCGCACAGGCAGGAGCTTGCTCAAACGGCTCTCCTCCCGAAATAGTAACACCCTGCACCAAACCGTTTGCCGCTATACGTGCGACCAAGTCGTCAATACGCTGAACAGAGCCACCGCACGCCGGCTGACTATCTTTATTGTGACAACCTGGGCAACCATGGGTGCATCCCTGCACAAACACGGCAAAGCGCAGCCCCGGACCATCAACGATGGAATCCGGAGCCGTGCCGTATAAACGAATAGTTTCAGATGCTGTCATTACAGAGAATGCTTAATACGATCTGACTCTTCGGCGCGCTTAGCATCGTTGAAGCGATCCAGCGTACCAACAAGGTAACCCGTAATGCGACGAATACGCTCAAAAGAGCCGCCGTGCTCTGCTTCGGTTCGACCACACTTAGGGCATATGTCACCGATGATACCATTGTATCCACAGACCGGGTCACGATCGACAGGGTGGTTCACCGAGCCGTAGCCAATACCGCTTTCTTTCATGTGACGAATAACCGCCTCGAACGCCTCCACGTTCTCGGTTGTATCGCCATCCAGTTCTACATACGAAATATGGCCCGCATTCGTCAGCGCATGGTAAGGTGCCTCAATGGTAATCTTATCGAATGCGTTGATGTCGTAATACACCGGCACATGAAAACCATTCGTATAGTAATCGCGATCGGTAACTCCCTCAATAGAACCATAGCGCGCGCGATCCATACGAACAAAACGACCCGATAATCCTTCAGCTGGTGTAGCGATAAGCGTGTAGTTCAGCTTTTTCTCCTGCGACAACCTATCCAGATAACTACGCATATGTCCTACAATTTCCAAACCTAGGTTCTGCGATGCCTGCGACTGCCCATGATGCTGACCAGTCAACGCCACCAACGCTTCTGCAAGACCGATAAAGCCCACGGACAACGTGCCATGCTTCAGCACCTCGCGCTGCTCTTCATCGGGGGCCAACGTTTCGGAATCGATCCAAACACCCTGACCCATAAGAAACGGCGCATTGTATACATGCTTGCGCGCCTGTATCTCAAAGCGCTCATCAAGTTGTCCCACCGTTAAAGCTAGCTTTGCATCCAGCAGATCAAAGAACAAATCTAGATCGCCCTTCGAGCGAATAGCAAGACGGGGCAGATTAATAGACGTAAATGACAGGTTTCCTCGACCTGGGGTGACCTCACGATCGGGATCGAACACATTGCCGATAACGCGAGTGCGGCAGCCCATGTAAGAAATTTCCGTTTCGGGTGTACCTTTGTAGTATTGAGCATTAAATGGCGCATCAAGGAAGCTAAAGTTCGGGAACAAACGCTTGGCCGAACAATGCATAGCCAACTTGAACAAATCGTAGTTCGGATCGCCCGGATTGTAATTCACGCCTTCTTTTACACGAAAGATCTGTACCGGGAAGATAGGTGTCTCGCCAGATCCCAAGCCCTCTTCGGTAGCTAGGAGCATGTTCTTCACCACCATACGACCTTCTGGCGTAGTATCCATACCGTAATTCACTGAACTGAAGGGGGTTTGTGCACCCGCACGACTATGCATGGTATTCAAATTATGCACCAAAGCCTCCATGGCCTGGAACGTAGCACGATCTGTATCACCTACAGCATGTTTGGCGGTATAGGCCAACACGCGGTCGGCAATAGCCTCGTCCACATCGGCCTCGAGCAGGGCAGCACGCACACCCTTTTCAAAAGATTCGTCCATTTCGAGACTGGCCCACAACCCTGTCTCAGCCTCAACGCGAGCAAGCATATCCTGAGAAAACGTGCGCGAATCCTCAATTCCGCACAGCAGATCCACGGCTTCTGCCAGATGCTTTTTGTAGAGACGACGATGAGTCTTGCGCACACCCTCAGCCAAACCGTAGTCAAAGTCACACACCGACTGACCGCCGTGCTGGTCGTTTTGGTTTGATTGAATAGCAATGCAGGCCAATGCCGCGTAGCTGGTAATATCGTTAGGCTCGCGCAATACGCCATGCCCGGTAGAAAAACCTCCCCTAAACAACTTACGCAGTTCAATCTGACAGCAGGTAGTAGTAAGCGTATAGAAGTCCATGTCGTGGATATGAATATCTCCCTCACGATGAGCGCGCGCGAACTTCGGATCGATAACACACATTTCGTAGAACTGTTTGGCAGACTCGGAGCCATATTTCAACATAGTACCCATGGCGGTATCAGCATCAATATTGGCATTCTCTCGCTTCATGTCGGAGTCGGATGCCTTAGAAAACGTAATATCTTTAAGCGTTTGAATCAGACGACTATTCACGTCGCGGGCACGGTTGCGTTCGGCACGATAGAGTATGTAAGACTTGGCAGTTTGCACAAAGCCAGATTCGATAAGAGTTTCCTCCACCAAATCCTGCACGCCTTCAACCGTAGGTGCACCTTCGATGGCGCCACTATCCAGCTTATCCATAACCTTCTGCGCAATATCCTCGGCTGAAGCACGACCCTGCATGGCACCACACGCCTGGAACGCCTTCTCTACTGCCTCGGCAATCTTATCTACCCTGAATTCTGCCGTGCGTCCGTCGCGCTTAATGATGGTCGTGGCCATACTGCGATTCCTCTCCGTCTGACGTTCTTCTCGATTCACTTTTCCCATAAAGAGCAGTGGCTATGCTGAATTTTACCCAAAGTTTCCACTGCGTTTTGGCATGTTTTCCACAATATGTTGTGGTTCGTTGATGATTTAACGTGAACATATAGTACCGAGCACACCCATTAAAATCAAGAGTTTTATCTGTTACCATTTTTATTCCATTAAGAAATCACGAAGAGGTTCACGGATATTCCATAGAGACACAAGGCATCTACCTGCGTATCAATCACATCACGCTGAAAAATACACAGGTGCTGCAGTAGTTGCACCGTTTGTCTATGCAAAAATTACTGCGCACTCCTTCAAGACGGCGCAGAAAAGATTTATTCTACCGTACCGTACACCTGCCCCCACGCATGCCCTCCAATAGACGAATTTATCTGATCGCAGAGGCGCGAACGCGTATATCTTCCCGGCGGCAGCAAGGAAATAACCTCGCTCAAGTCGGATGGCAAATCGGCAGCTTCGGCCGCAATCACCACATCCAAGCGCCGCACGGTTTCAATAGAAGTATCGGCAAACAAACCATCAACTACGTCTTGCAGTGCACCGTAATACGAACTGCGTTCGACGTTAGAGCCTCGAGCCGCAACCATCTAAACCTCCTCAACGCTACGAGCCACGTCGAATCCTTCGGTAGTTGCCGCAAGGGCACCCGTATAAGCAGGTGTCGCCTCCCCTATTGCCCGCAAAAACTGCACTCCAGCAGCACGGAGAAAAACTGCCGCCTCTACCATAGTATCGGGACAATAATACGGGTTTTCCATCGTTGCCTCCCCTTGCTTCGGAGCATGAATAGCCACACGCAACTGAGTAAACACAGGCACGTGTCCCGTGGCGCAAGCACGCTTAGCAAGGGTGGCCGCCTGCTTCGGGGGCGCACCCGTGGCAAAACCAACAACAGAAGCTCCAAACTCCTCCATAAGAGCCACAGCTTCTTCAAGCGAGGTACGGCCATCGATCAATAAACCATCTAAGCCCACCTCCACCGAGGCAAACACGGGTCGATCGCTTACTTGCCCCACCCCCATGAGCGCACATTTAAGATCGGTTATTCTCGTAAACCCGCTCAAAAGAAACGCATCGAATTCCCCCTCTGCAAAAGCACGCGCAGCGCGAGCATATTGATCACGATTCTCATTGAGTGAAGCGGCGCTCGAGCCATCCAGCGGCAAACCACAAGGGCCAATCTCCACCAAAAGATGCTGGGGCTTCAGTTCGCGGGCAGTGCGAAGCGCAGCACAAGCAAGAACATCCAAGTTATCTTCTGCTCCTTGGTGAACAAGACGAGCCGGAGTTATACCCTCAGTATTAGTTACCAAACACTGCGCACCAGCAAGAGATTCAAGCCTTAGCGCATCATGCACAGCCTCAGGCTCAACGAGATTCAAATATTCTAGATCTCGCGTTGTGTCGACACCCTGACGTGCCAGCACGGCAGAAAGAGGAGCAGACAACACCAGCATATCTTTATGAAAACGCAGCGAGATATCGGGCATAGGATTTCCTTTCTTATCACTAACCATGATACCGAATACACGTGCCCAGCGACCAGAAGGCAACGAAACCCGCATGTTTCGACAGAACTCCTTCGAATAGAATTTCACAACACCGCATGAAGCGCCCATTCTCGCCGCAAATCGTAGTAGGTATCAAATTCCAGCAAATCTCACTTGACAATAAAACCCTGCACAACGCCATGAAACGCGAGTGGATATTAAGCAGCTGTGAGCGGTTGCCTTTAAGCCACTTCATGCAATTCACCGATACTGCACGCCCACTGCACGAGATAGACATGCTCTAGCCACAGGTTTTTCAACTACTCCTTTTATAATGGTTAGCGCAGCGAAAGGTTCCCCTCCTTTCAGCTTGCACTGCTTGTACCCCTTACAAAGCAGTAGCGATGTACTAAACATCGCATCATCCCCTCCTTGAGGCCCGGTGGAGCTCCCCTCTCCCCGGGCCGATCCTTTTTTCGTCGATAATCAGGTGAAATTTACCTAATTGTTACTTTTTAACCCACTAATTCATAAAACATGCACGCGTGGTACATATGTTTTTCAAGGCTGACTTTTATAATAGGTTCTGCAATCAAAAGGCTCCCCTCCTTTTGATGTGCATCTGCTTTAACCCCTTAAAAGCAGAGCAGTGCTTTCATAGCACTGCACCCCTCCTTGTGGCCCGGTGGAGCTCCCCTCTCCCCGGGCCAATTCTTTTAATAAGGCTTAAACCTCAAGAAAAGAATTGAGCGCCGCAAAATGCAGCACTCGAATACAAAACTCCAGCCTCTTATTAAGGCCTATCCTCTTATTGGCTACCGAGCGCTCGTGCGCGCAAAAAGTATATTGTTGGTTTCGAGCCAGCTTTCCACTGTGCCGGTATCGAATCCATCCCGTTCGTCAATGATAAGGGCATACATCTCTTCTTCACGAAGCACCGCATCGAGGGCATCGGTCAGTTGAATCTCTCCGCCCACACCAGGCTCCACGTCGGCCAGTAGTTCCATAACGCGCGGACTGAGCAGATAGCGACCAAATACCGCCAAGTTCGAAGGCGCCTCCTCAAGGGAGGGCTTCTCTACAAGAGAATCAACTTTCCACACATCGTCGGCCACTGCGGAACCAGCAATAACGCCAAACCGACTTACCTGATCGTCAGGTACGGGAACAACCGCAATAACGCTTGCACCACCATGAGCATCGGATACCTCCTGCATGCGCGGCAACATCTGATTATTAGGAACCAGCACATCACCCAGCAATACATAGAAGGGCTCAGAGCCTGTCTGCTCATAAGCACAACGGATGGCATGACCTAAACCTAATGCCTCATCTTGGTACACATAGCTAACATTCAGGCCACCCACATACTCCACGAGATCGGCGTAAGCATCTTTGCCCCGAGCACGAAGCAAGGCGACAAGCTCAGGATTCGGCGAGAAATGCTCTTCTATAGCTTTCTTTTCGCGACTATTAATAATAACTACCTCATCGGCCGCCGATGCCAACCCCTCCTCTACCACATACTGGATAGCTGGACGGTCAACAACCAACAGCATTTCCTTGGGCTGAGCCTTGGTTGCCGGCAAGAACCGCGTGCCGAGCCCGGCAGCAGGGATAAGAGCTTTCATGAGGTTCGGGCCTTTCTCGCTTATCTTATACACAAACGAAGACGCCGCAAAATGCAGCGCCCTCGACAAATTACGCTTCTATTATTCTAGCACGGCCGAACGTATGCGAAACCGGCCGCAAAAATAAATCTATTTCGTGTCCCTCTCTGCAAGGGCTTCTTCAAGAATAGCCATTTGCTGTTCCGTCTTCTTTAAGCCACGGAGCGTGACGAATACAAAAACAAACAGCGCTAGAAAAATAAGGGCATAAGCACCTATCACATAAGGTGCTGCCGGAAAAACAGTGCTGTATATCTCAATCAATATGGGGTTCATAACGCTGCCTCTCTATTCTTTCGGATCATTCATCGTATCAGTGAGGTTTTTTAATCTTCCAGCTGTTCTTTCAAAGCCTCCACGCGCTCAGAAAGACGTATCTGGCGAAAACGCAAACGGTATAGACCAAATGCAATAGCAAACATACCCACCATCGACAGCATTAAAGGCACCAGCATATCGGGTGATAAACCGGAGTCTGTACGGAAGATAACCGGATGCACACCCGAAGGCACGAGGCGCGTGATAAGAAAGCAGATCGGCGCATTTACGAATGCGATGATACCAAAAACACTGGCATACGTGGCACGACGCTCGGGATCATCAATGGCGTTACGCAAGATGAAGTAGGCAATAACCACCAGCATAAGAATGAAGTAGGTGGTTAAACGCGGCTCCCATGTCCACCATACCCCCCATTCGAAACGTTCCCAAAGCTCACCAGAAAACATGGTGCACAGGATGAACAGCAATGCAATCTGTGTGGCAATCTTCCCGCAGGTGTCAAAGCGCTTCTCCTTGGTCATAAGAAAACGAATGCCATAGTACGCCGTGAACGCAAGGGCCACAAACGACGTGATAGCCACCGGCATGTGGAAGTAAAATATCTTCTGCGAAAGCAGCAGCTTGTTAGCAACCATCTGCCCGCCGATCAACTCTACACCATCGACCGAAGCTCCCAGCACCAACGGTGCCAGCGTGAACGTGAGCACGAATCCGATAGCAGCTAGCACTGCACCCGCCAGCACCGCCCACGGCGCCACCGCATCGGGCCAACCCCCTGCCTCGGGAAGCTTCACCTTCTTCGTTGTTTCTGCCATACCCTTCCTTCTCTCTCAGGAACTTGCCTTAGCTGATACGCTAGGCACTAATCACAAAATCGTACAGAACCCAGCTAACCAGAATCATAATCAGATCGTAACCGCCAGCCAGCAGTAGGGCAGGCGTGAACACATCCATATAGCCCTCCGCGCCCACGATAACTGCTGTCGTGGCTGACACACATGCCCACAGCAGCGGGAAGATCAGGGGGATAAACAGCACGGCCAACATAACGTCTTTGCCGCGCGTATTGATGGTGATGGTAGATAACAGCGTACCGACACCCGCAATACCCAGCGTCCCCACCAGAAGCGGCACCACAAGCAACCAGAAGCTCTCAC
>JAEWYG010000126.1 GCA_023395755.1 Actinomycetes bacterium
GTACGCGTGCTCATCGTCGTTTGCTTCGCTACGATCCCTGGCCAGATCGGTGATCATCGCCTTCACGGTCTTGTAGCTGGGGCGTGGGGTCAGAAGAAGTGTTTTTTGGCATGCCTCTTCTAAAAGCAGGTTGCCATGGTTTCTTCCAAGTGCAAGTACCCCGCGGCAGGAACGGTAGGACTGCTGTTCGACCTTACGTGACCTGAGTATCGCGTCGATGACCGTCTCTATGGAATCACCAACCTCGGCTGCCCATCTGCGGAACCTGTCGCCGTTCCATTCAGCGAAGTCCCGATGCGCATCGGGCATGTGATCGGGATTGGTCCTGTAATCTCCCTGCCTGCGCCCGCGTTCGTGCATGGCGATCCTCTTGCCGTCGCAGGCTATCGCTACCGTCTTGTCGGTGGCACTCACTGATACGACGCGCTTCACATAGTGGAAGGGAACTGAATACCAGACCCCATCGAAGCTGACATGATAGTTAAAATTGACGGTGGCTTCCTTGCGGGTGACTATCTCGTAGGGATGCGGGGGCAGCGGGATGAGCATCGGTTTCTCTTGGTCGGAGTAGATGCTATCCCGACTGCCCTCTCTTTTCTGGAAGGGACGGGAGTTGATGGCCATGACCCGTGTCAGAAGCGCCCTGTTATAGTCGGCAAGTGACATGAAACGGCGGTGACGCAACGCCATCATCGCCTGACGTTCGATGACGCCCACTCCCATCTCGATGCTGCCCTTGTCGCGAGGACGCTTCACGCGCGTTGGCACGACTGCGCAGCCGTAATGCTCACTCATGCGTCGGTATTGCTCGTTGACGATGAGCTCATCTTTGGTGTTCTTGGTTACCGCGGTCCTCGTGTTGTCGGGCGTGAGTATCGGTGTCGAGCCTTTGAAGAACGTGAACATATGCACGTGTGCGCTCACCCAGGCCTCCTCATCGGTTCTATAGAAGCCTTCGGCATAAAGGTAGTTCGAGTACGGTAGACAGGCGGCGAACACGTATATCTTGAGTATCTCCCCGCTGTCCGGGTCTATCACCTCTCCCGTATCTCCAACCCAGTCAACTTGGATCTGCTCTGCTGGTCGGTGCTCAATGTGCATGCGCACGTCGTTTCTTCGCGCCCATTCGCGATGTGCCATGCAAAACGCCGAATACATGTAGGGTTCTTTTCCTTGCGCGAGCGCACTCCCGCAGTACTCGTTCCACAGAAGAGACATCGTCATACCCCGTCTCTTCAATTCTTCCGCGGTCCGCTCGTGATCGATTGCCGCTTTGTCCTTAGACTTGCGGTTTTTCTCGGGATAGATGGCAAGCCGTATCGCTTTGTCGTCCATCTCGTCAGGCAGAGGCCATTCGACCCCATGGGGCTTCGCCGCCTTCAAGATGTCTGATACCGTCGATTGGCCGCAGCCGCACGAATAGGCGATGTTCCTCTGACTGATTCCCATGGAAGCAAGCCTGAGGATCTCACGGTACTTGAGCATATCTTTTCCTCTCTCTAGATGATCTTTGGTGCTTTTGCACCAAAGACAGATTCTAGGGAAAAGAAAAGCCCGTAACCCGGGCTTGTTGGTGATCGCTTTGGCGTGGATTGGTTATCGGCGAAGCTTGGAATCGTTATCGGTCAAGCGCGTCGTACGCACCCAGGTTCTCGATGAGCCTGCAGAGTTCAAGAGGACGCCAAGGAGGCAGGCCATGCAGGTGGTTCCATCGATGCAATCATGAGAAGGCTTGAGGTGCCGGACGCTTCAGTTGCGGCTTCAGGAAGCTTGGTCTTCGTTTTGCTCAAGTTGGGCAAGCATGGCTCGCAATTGCTCAGCAGTGAATGCGATGCTTGGCGGTGACGCAGGCTTCGCATCGAAGGGATTTTCCGGCAGGTTGCTGTAGCCGATTAGGTCAGAGTCGAACGACTCCTCGACGCTGCTTACGGCGGCCATCTTGGCATCCGGATCTACGTCTGCGTAGATGTTGAGCGTCATGCTTACGCTGGCGTGTCCAAGATAGCTTGCTACCGTGCGCACATCCGTGCCATTGGCAATCATCATGGTGGCAAACGTGTGGCGCAAGTCGTGGAAGGTGCACTTGAAACCGTTCATCTTGCAAAAGGCCGTATATTCCTTAGACAGTATGGATGGATTATAGAAGCGACCTTCAGGCTCATTGGACCCAAGGATATACGTATCCTTTACAGGAACATGCAATGCCGAAAGCACGTACTCTGCATCTTTGCGGATGGCGCATAACATGTCGTAGGTGTAGCGCGTAAGCGGTATATCGCGATAGCTGCTAGAGGTCTTGGGTTCCTTTACATAGAAGCCACCTTCGCCATTGCCGATAGCGCGACGTACGGTAATGGTGCGATTGTCGTTTAGATCATTCCAGCGTAAGGCGCAAATTTCACCGCGGCGCATGCCGGTGGTGAGCGCAAGCTCTATTGCAATACCCAAGCGCTGTGGTTGCGCGCGGCGTGCAAGTTCAAGCATGCGGCTGCGCTCACGTCGATCAAGCGCGTTGATAGGAGTGCGCTCGCGTTTGGGCGGCTTGCAAAAGTCGCACGGGTTCTTGACGAGCAAGTCCTGGGCAATGGCGAAATTGAGCGCCTGCTTCAAAAGGCGGAACGGCTTGGTTACGCTCTTCGGCGCGTAACCCGCTTCAATCATCCCCGCCATCCATGAGTTGACGGCAGGAATAGTCAAATCACATAAACGCTCGGAGCCAAGCACGGAGCAGATCTGTTTAGATTCCGCACGGTAGCCTCGAATAGTGGACGGCTCGATGGTGCCGCTCGCTTCTTTGTAAGCCAGAAACGAGTCCATGAATTGCTGGACCGTTACGCTGCTGCTTACTGCGCCGCCTTTAATTTCCATTTCGACGATAAGCTCGTCGCGGGCCTTTTCGGCTGCCTTCTTAGTCTTGGCTGTGATGGTGTGATAGGTGGGGACAACTTCGCCGGTTAGCGGGTCTTTGTGGGATAGAATCACCTCCCACTGGTTGCCTTCCCCGCGACGACGAATGCCTCTGCTGGTGTACCTCATAGTGTCTCCCTTTGACGTTTTCCACAGCTATTTGTTAACCAACAATTTAACCAACATTGGAACCAACAAATAACCAACAAAGGGATGTTGAAAGGACAGAAAAGGGAGATTTGAGAGAACACCTAGAATTGAAAAACCACAGGTCAGAAGCCAGTCGCCGTAATTCTAGAACCGCAGGAACTGATTTGAAACACACACGGGCTTGCTCATAACCCGGAGGTCATTGGTTCAAATCCAGTCCCCGCGACCAAACTTTATAGCAGGCCAGAAGTGAAAGCTTCTGGCCTGTTTTGCTATGTGCGGCTCATGCTAAGTTTGTTGCGAGGAAAGGTCTCTGCATAACGATTTCTGCCTAGAATAAGCTCGATTGTGGGATTTTGATTACATGGTAAACCACCAAACAGAGTGTTCGGGGGTTTACCGTACCTTCGTGGAGGGCACCCCGTTATCCCGTTGGCACCACGGGCGATTTGTCGCTCTTTGGTAACGCGTCTGGTTGACTAGTGGAGGAAGGCACCGAGGAGTCGAGCGTCTGATTCTTTGGCGGTAAGGCAGCATCGCTTGGTGTAGTCTCGGAGTTCGAATGTAAGGGGGACGGAAGAGCGTCGAGGGGCGCGAAAAGCGCGTCGGTTGGTGCAGGTAGAGCTTTTTAACCGCATAGTAGGTAGCGGCAGTGCGGTTTGGCACTTCTTCGGGTGAGTAGCTGGTGCTTTGTGCCACATACCAACGTCCATCGGCCCCGGTGATGTATAAACTGCTGGGGGTTGGAAGGTAGCACCGTTCAATTTCGTAGTGTCCGTAAAAGCTAAAGTTTTCCGATAAGACAATTTTCTTAAGTTTTATGGTTCCATCAAACATCAAAGGGAATGAACTGCCCAGGCCAGTAGTTAACTGGGAGATATCTAACGATTCTAACCCAGAGCAGCCCTGGAACACTCCCTCGCTTGCAACGGTTTGAAGACGCAGCCCAGACAAATCAAGATTGGTTAAAGAGGAACAATTTTAAACATGTACGGAACTCCGGCTTCGCTATTGGAAGCATAGTTGGGAAATTTTATTGACAGTAGGGATACGCAATTCTCAAACATGCTTGAAAACGAAGCTGACGGAGTTATCTGTACGTTAGGTAAGACGCAAGATGAGAGAGATGAGCAGCCGGAAAACACCTGTACATAGACTATAGTAGGTTCCTCGGCTTGTGCCTTTTCTAAAGAAGTGAAAACCCAAAACAGGCGGCAGCTATGGCGAACGCCAGCATCCACTTCTCCCATACTAGTATGTTTCTGAAGTTGTCCAAAAGCTCACTCCTGTTCCATCTGCCATTTGGTGCGATTCAGAGTGCAGATCAACAAAGTGCCTCCCCAAAAACAATGAAAGCTTCTGCAAGTACCACCTTTAGACGAAAGATTAAACATGCGATAGCAGTGATTAACGCGCGACAGTGACCGTAATCTCACGGCCGCATGCCGCGCTTCAGTCTTTAGGTATTTGCGAAGTCAAAGAAATTGTCTGAGCCTGGGGTTATGGCAAACTTGATTGCTTCCGGTAGGTCCGTTTTCTCGAATTCTGTTGCAGCTGCTGCTTGGAAGGGGTCGCTCATCGATACTTCGATATTCGATACACGAATGCTGAAGATCGATCCGTTTGAGATCAACGTGCTGGCCGCAGAGGGTGTTGTGAAAACGCTGTCGCCGGCTACCGCAACGTCGATTCTCGTCGGTGCTGAGGCAACTTTCTTTGTCGAGAATGTTATGCCCGTCAATTTGACGAACATTGGTATTACACCGTCTTCATCAATCGATATTCAGAGGGGGTGCAACCGACTTCTTGGCGAAAGGCATCGGTAAACGATCCCTGATTCACGTATCCCACCTGGCGCGCGATTGCCCCGATGCTGACATCTTTTTGATCGACAAGAAGGCTTTGAGCATAATCAATTCGTAGTTTTCGGATATAGGATTGAGGGGTCATTTCTTTAATGCGTTTGAATGCATCTATAAGCTTTCTTTCGCTGACGTGGAGAATGGAACTCAAATGTTTAGTAGAAAGATTTGCTGAAAGGTGATTTTCGATATAGGCGCAACCTTCTCTGACGGTTACTTCATCAATGGTGGGCACTGTTGATTCCGCGCCTTCTTTGTGGTCAAACTTATCAAGAAGCAACGCTAGGCTCTCGGCAATCTTCGATCTGTAGAAGGCGGCAGCATAACGCTTGCCTGGCCGTGCTGATGAAATAGACTTCAGGACGTAAGGAAGGCCCACCACGTCGTAGTCGCCTTTAAGTTTTCCAATGGCGCACACAAGATCACAGGGAGTGCATCCCATCATTTCAGCATAACGTACTGCGGCCTGCAGAGTGAACGTGATCGATGTCGACTTCAGCTCATCGTTGGCTCGGATTACCTGACGGTAAGGCTTTGATCTCCATGTGTAACCAAGCAGTACTTCATCGCGACAAACTGGTTTGGCCAAGAAGTAGTCTGGCATACTTTTTCCGTATAAGCCGATGCAGAGAAAATCCATGGTGTCTGAGCAAAGCTCTACATCAACGTTTAATTTCATGTCCATTGACACGATGGCGGTTTGGTTATCTAGCATTAAATACCAGTAGTATCCCATTCCGAATGCCGGGTCAATAAACCACGTTCGTCCTACGCTCCTAATATCAGAAGTCCTCGCAAACCCGCGTTGAAGTGCAATGCTCGCCTCCACGGTGTGCATGCATCTGATTTGTGGGTCGAACATCTCGGGGATTGTCTGCGGGGGAACGTAAGCTGCTCTCTTTTCGGAATTATTTCCCAATTTTTCGGAATAATTGATCGTTGTCACCGCCTTTCTTAGTGCGGCCGCCCTTCTGTCTAAAATGCCGTAGTTAACCGTGTCTAACTTATTATAGTTCATTGGGAGCATAAGGAGCCCGTTTTAATGGAAAACGTGATGCAAAACCCCCGAGGAATACCGTCAAATGACATTACCTCGACAATTAATGGGCCGCTTGAGCGACAAAAGCGCCTTGATCCGCGCAGTTCGTTCATAGTATTACTTTTAATGAATATCCAAATGGGAGTGTCGACTTCTATGGGGGCGGAAGTGGCTTCCGTTTTCTTGTGCTCCTGCTGTTTTGTATACTGCGGTCGTGTTGCTTCGTTGATTAAGTGGCTTGCCTTCTACCTAGCATTTGCTGTGATCTCCTTTTGTCTCATGCTGTCAGAAAGCACGCTTCTGTCGCCGTTTGCAGCTACCTTTATGGTGTATCGACATGCGTTTCCGCTCTTCATGTTCGCCTCAAATATGATCGCTACCACACGTGTGGGTGAACTTGCATGTGCGCTGCAAAAACTGAGGCTTTCCTCGAAACTAACGGTCGCACTATGCGTAGCCTTACGCTTTTTTCCAACGATCTGGAGAGAATTTAAGGTCGTAAGTGATGCGATGAAGATACGTGGAATTGGCCTGAGTCTTGCGTCGGTGGTACGTCATCCTGTCGAGACTATGGAGCATCTGCTGGTTCCCGTCATTGGTCGGTTGGGCACTGTTGCTGACGAGTTGGGTAATGCTGTGGTCGTGCGCGGAGTCGAGACAGAAAGGAAGAGAACTTCCTATTATCGTCTTCGGTTCAATGCCTTCGATATATTGGTGATGCTGGGAGCAGCGACAGTTCTCTGTTTTGCGATATTGGGAAAGATAGGGATGCTTCCATGGCTTTAGAGTCGAACTCTTGCGCGTCGGCAATCCGATTCGAGGATGTGTCCTTCTCTTATAAGGAATCTGATGCGCCTGCCGTGAACCATATCGATTTAGACATAAAGCGTGGTACATGCGTTCTTTTGACGGGGAGGTCAGGCTGCGGGAAAACAACCCTGACCAGACTCATGAACGGTTTGATCCCCGTTGTTTATGAGGGGGTACGCCAAGGGCGCGTATCTCTGTTGGAAAAACCCTTAGAGGATTGGCGTATGGATGAGGTGTCTGCGCATGTGGGTTCGGTATTCCAGAACCCGCGCAGTCAGTTCGTCAATATGGATACCACCTCAGAGATTGCTTTTGGCTGCGAGAATCTCGGACTTTCCCAACCAGAGATAGTCTCACGCGTCGAAAATGTAGCGCGTGAACTGGGTATCGAAAATCTGCTGGGTCGCAGTGTTGAGGAATTATCGGGTGGCCAAAAGCAGTTGGTGATTCTAGCTTCAGCCTGCGCTGTTCATCCCGATATCCTCGTACTTGATGAACCCACGGCTTCTCTTGACGTGCGTGCGATGAAGGCACTGGGACAGGCACTTTTGCGTCTCAAGGCGCAGGGGAAGACTATTATCGTGTCGGAGCACCGGTTTTGGTGGCTTGCCGATGTAGCTGATCGCGTAGTGTACATAGAAAGCGGGTCGATCAAGGGAGATTGGGAAGCGAGCGAATTCGCTGCGCTACCTTTGGGTCTTAGAACCTCATGGGGTCTTCGCGCATGGAATATCCTCGAAGTTGATGGATGTCTTAAGGACTATTGCGCGCCTAGCGAGGTGGCTGAACCTTCTATTCATGCCCGTAACTTGGTGGTGGGATACCGAAGAAATCTCAACGTGTTAGATGGCTTGGATTTTGAGGTGGCTCCCGGACATGCCGTAGCTCTTGTGGGTAGAAATGGCGCTGGTAAAACTACGCTGGCTCGTTGTCTTGCGGGCCTCGTCCGGGAATGTTCAGGGGAGATCCGCCTACGGGGGCAGCCTATTGCGTTCCGTAAACGCGCGGGCCTTTCCTATCTTGTAATGCAGGAACCAGGCTATCAGCTCTTTGCCAATACGGTCGAGCGCGAACTTGAGGACTCCCTGCGACGTGGAGCATCTGTACACGATGTCTCAGCAAAAGCCACTTACATGCTCGAAGAGCTTGGAATGCTTGGATTGTCAGGCAGGCATCCGCTGTCACTTTCGGGCGGCGAAAGACAGCGTCTCTCTATTGGCGCGGGGCTCCTCTATGGCGCAAGCACGATAGTTATGGACGAGCCGACAAGCGGTCTTGACTTCACCAATATGGTCAGAATCGCCAGCCAGATAGACTCCATGAAAAAAAGTGGCGTTGGCATATGCATTATCACGCATGACTACGAGTTTCTCTGTGAGGCATGCGATGAAGTTGCCTGCTTAGACGGCGGCCGCGTTGTAGAAAGATTCCCGCTAAACGACAAAACCATTCCCAAGATAAGGGAGTACTTCGGATTCTAGGAAACATGCCCAAAAGATGGGTTGTCACCTGCAAGAAAGAGCATCCACCAGATGCGGAAAGAAGGTCAATAATGGCTTCAAGTACTATCGGATCGCAATTACAATCTAGGAAAGGTCTCGCGGCCAAGGATTTGGTGTTTATCGCCATTTTCGGCGGGCTCATCTTTTTGATCTTTCTGTCGTTCTCCCTGTTGTTCAGTGTGAACCCCAATATCTGCTGGTTTACTCATACGGCAGGTGCAATTCCTGCGGGTATTGTATGGATGTACCTTCTTTATCGTGTTCCCAAGCGCGGTACCATTGCCATCATGGGGGTCATTGTGGCTGCAATTGGATTTCTTATGGGTATGTTCTGGTCGGGGCCGGTGGGAATTATTGTTGGCAGCCTCGCGGCAGAACTTATTCTGGGTGCTCCCGAAAGACGCACTACGGCAAAGATGATTGTGGCCTTTGTATGCGGTGTAACTACCATTTGCGGTGCCTTGATCGGCGGTTTTCTGGGGTCAAAGATCTTTGCTAAGCATTTCGCGAAGATGTCCGCATAAGGTGATGGACATGAAGAAGACAAATCAAACCTTAAGGGCGAAAGACAAGAATCGCAGCGCCCTTCTTCGCCTGTTGGATTATGCTGGACCTAGAAAGAAGCTCGCCTTGCTGGGCTGCGCCCTGTCCATTGTGAACGCGGTGCTCTCAGTAATGCCACTAGTTTGCGTGTTCTTTGTAGTACGCGATCTACTTGCCGCGTATCCAAACTGGGATCAGGCGCCGCAAGCAACCAATTGGGCCATACTTGCCGTGGTGTTTTCTTTAACAAGTATCGTCGTTTATTTTGCGGCCCTCATGTGCACCCACCTTGCTGCATTTCGTGTGGCTGCTAACATGCGCAAGAGCTCGCTTCGCCATATTTCAAAGACGCCCTTAGGTTATCTGGAGTCGATGTCATCGGGGCACCTCCGACGTGTGATCGACGGATGCGCGGCGCAGACTGAGGATGTCCTTGCTCACAAGCTTCCCGACTTCGTGGGGTCCATAGCCATGCCGGTGGTGTTCGTGGTTGTTATGCTAACGTTCGACTGGGTGATGGGGCTTGTATGCCTTATCCCCATTGCCGTTTCGTTTTTTGCGATGTGGTGGATGATGGGGCGTGTTGTTCCCGAGGGTGGGCGCCACTTCATGAGGTTATATCAGGCGGCACTTGTGCGAATGAGTATGGCTGCAACCGAATACGTCCGCGGAATCCCGGTTGTGAAGATGTTTCAACAGACGGTACACTCGTTTAGAGCGTTCCATGAGGCAATTATCGACTATCGCGACATGGCGTACCAATACACCGAGTTTTGTCGGGTGCCTCAGGTCATACAGCTGGTGGCAATTAATTCTACCTTCGCTGCGCTTGTGCCGGCCGGTATCATTTTGGCTAATACAGCCACCGATTTCCCCTCTTTTTTGGCTAACTTTCTTTTCTATGTATTCTTCTCGGCTATAACGACGACCATGATGTCTAAGGTTATGTATGCTTCTGAGGCCGTCATGCTTGCGGAAGATGCTCTTTCTAGAATCGATCAAATACTCGACGTGGATCCCGTCAGAGAAGTAAATGCACATGCTGCGGAGCATCCATTAAACAGTAATATTGTATTTGAAGGGGTCAGCTTCTCTTATCCCAACACCGACCGAGAGGTTTTGCACGATGTGTCTATGGCTATTCCCGAGGGGTCGACTATAGCCCTTGTTGGCCCGTCAGGAGGGGGGAAGAGTACCCTTGCGAGTCTTATTCCCCGATTCTGGGACGCCTGTTCGGGACGCGTGATGATTGGCGATGCAGATGTTACCCGTATGCGTGTTGAGGAATTGATGGACAATGTTGCGTTCGTCTTCCAAAACGATCATTTGTTTAAGCAGAGCATTGCTGACAACATACGCTCGGGAAGACCTGGTGCAACACTTGAAGAAATCAAAGCGGCAGCACACGAAGCTCAGTGCGATGACATCATAGCCAAGTTTCCTGAAGGTCTTAATACCGTAATCGGCACTGAGGGAATCTATCTAAGCGGCGGTGAACGTCAGCGTGTTGCCATAGCCCGCGCTATTCTCAAAGACGCGCCCATTGTGGTTCTCGATGAGGCTATGGCATTTGCAGACCCCGAGAATGAAGCGCTCATTCAGCGAGCGATGGCTATTTTATGCCAAGGCAAGACCGTGCTTATGATAGCGCATCGTTTGACTACTGTGGTAAATGCAGATTGTATTTACGTACTTGAACAGGGAAGACTTGTTGAATCGGGAACTCATACGCAGTTGGTGAATCAAAATGGTCTTTATGCGCGCATGTGGGACGACTATCAACGTAGTGCTTCATGGAAGATAGAAAGAGGTGATAACAATGTTTCGTAGAACCTTCGTCCTGACAGAGCAGGGCATGAAGAACTTTGTGAAAGGGGCAGTATTCTCCGCCATTGCGAATCTGATGCTGATGGCACCTGTAGTCGTTTTCTACTTCATGGTGGACCGTCTTATGATGCATATGGCTGAGCCGACGGCACCCCTTCCTCAAATGGGACCCTATGTAATTGGTATCGTCATTGCGCTCGCCCTTATCTTTGTAACGCAGACGTTTGAGTATAAGTCTACTTACAGTGTTGTGTATGACGAGAGCGCACGCAAGCGTATCGGCTTGGCCGAACGTCTTCGCATGCTTCCGTTGTCGTTCTTTGGAAATCGTGACCTATCCGATCTGACCAGCGTTATTATGAAAGACTGCGCCGACCAAGAGCGCCTATTCTCTCATACAGTGCCTCAGTTGTTCGGCTTAGGCGCGTCTACGCTGGTGTTTGCCGTGATGTTGTTGTGCTATAACTGGCAGCTAGGCCTTGCGGTACTTTGGCCGATACCGATAGCTGTCATCGCTCTTCTTTTTACGGGACGCGTTCAAAAGAGGCATTCTGCGATTAAGAACCAGAAGGGACTTGTTCTTATTGATGGCATCCAGGAATTCTTGGAATGTAATCGAGAGATTCGATCGCTGAACAAAGTTGATCGATTCCAGTCTGAGTTGGACGAACGAATCGATGAGTTCGAGCACGCAAAGATAGGCGCGGAGCTCGTAACGGGCGTAAGTGTGTGTTCGACTCAAGGCTTCCTTCGGTTGGGTATCGCTTCCACCATCTTGGTAGGTACGCTTCTTTTGGTGTCGGGTCAGGTGGATTTTATTACCTTCTTTTGTTACTTGTTGGCGATAACGCGCGTTTACGATCCCATTAACGTGGTCCTCCAATCTATTGCGGAGTTGCTTGATATGACGCTCTCGCTTAATAGGATGAGCGCGATCGAAGAAGAGCCAATTCAAACGGGTGCCACAACATTCAAGCCACGTGGCTATGATCTTATTTTCGACGATGTTAGCTTTGCTTATGACAACGGGCAGAAGGTACTTGACAAGGTCAGCTTCACCGCAAAAGAAGGTGAGGTGACGGCGCTAGTAGGGGCATCGGGTTCAGGTAAGAGTACTGTCGTGAAACTGGCAGCCCGTTTTTGGGATGTTAAAAGTGGACGGGTTAGCATTGGTGGTGTCAATGTGAACGATGTCGATCCCGAAACCTTACTCGGCAGTTACTCAGAGGTATTCCAAGATGTTGTTTTGTTTGACAACACCATCATGGAAAACATCCGATTGGGACGAATCGGCGCAAGCGATCAGCAGGTTCTGGCAGCCGCAAGGGCTGCAAACTGCGATGAATTCGTAAGAGAGCTCGATGACGGTTATGCGACCATAATTGGCGAAAACGGTAATAGGCTTTCTGGTGGAGAACGGCAACGCATATCTATCGCGCGTGCAATTCTGAAGAACGCCCCGGTAGTTTTGCTCGATGAGGCGACAGCAAGTCTCGATGTGGAAAACGAAACTAAGGTGCAGGGTGCACTTTCTCGTTTGCTTGAGGGCAAGACGGTTCTGGTTATTGCCCATCGCATGAGAACGGTGAACAACGCAGATAAGATTATTGTTCTCGACCAAGGTTACATCGTAGAAGAGGGAAACCCCCGTGATCTAAGAGAGCTTAACGGGGCCACTATGCTCGCATGTATGCTGCCCAACAAAATTCTGCCGCCTGGACAGTGTAGCGAGGTGAAATGATCTTGGTCTCTCGCAGGATGAGGCCAAGATCATTATTGGAGTGTATTTCAAATTTAAGGGGTATTTTAATACGGAAGGACAGAGAAACGCCTTAATGGAGCGAACCGTAGGCGTATAGCCTAACATTGTGTCTGACCAGGTTATTAATATTTTTGAGTGCCATTCTCTTCCAGTAGGTCGAGCAATTCCTGCTTCGAGTGTACCCCAAGCTTGCGGTACACATTTTTGCTGTGAGAGCGCACCGTATTTTCTGATATAAACAGCTGCTTAGAAATGCTGGGTACGTCGCGACCTTTGGCGAGAAGGAGGAAAACGTCTTTCTCGCGAGCCGTGAGATGCTTTTGCTCTGAAAGTGTGGAACACCGTTGGGCAACCTCATCCACAATCAAGGGTTCTTGATGTGGTTGCGTGCCAGGGTTGTTGTTCCC
>JAEWYG010000139.1 GCA_023395755.1 Actinomycetes bacterium
ACCCGATGCCAGCCGTATCAAACAAACCCATTCTATCAATGGGTGAGGTTAGTATGCCTAAAATTCACCGAAACAAATCGCATGCAGAAAGAGTATTCCAGAAAACTTTCAGGATAGGTTGACAAAACGGGCACCGCGCAATGCGGTGCCCGTTTTTCTAGACATGGAAGCAATACCACTTAGGAGAGCACTGTTTCCTCTTCGCGATCTTGAAGCGGAGCCGGAGCGATCTCCAGCGGGTTCGCGGGCACGAAGGGCTCGAACAGCGGCTCACCGTTCTGCGAAAGCTCAACCATACCGGTTAATACATCGACATACTGATAAGACTGACGGGCCGTGCGGCCACGCTTGCGGTCGACCTCCAAAATAAACAACTGAGGGTGCACCTGCATAAGCACGCCTTCGCTCTCAACAATTTTCGAGCGTCCCATATTAGCGCGTACCTTAAGGCGTTGACCAACGAAGTCGTCTAACGTATCATGGATGGAGTCGACGATTTTGGATTGTTTCGCTAAATCCATGCTCACTCTTTCTCGCGTGTGCCGTTATACAGAAATCACAAAGCGTGATTATACCACGTCGGTCAAGACTCTACAGAATCTGCACGGATACTCTCTTATTCCGTAATCATTGCGCTAACTGAATTATCCGTTTGCAAGGAACGCTTTTCCCAACTGGATAAATTCTTCAAGATTAAGCGTTTCCCCACGACGACGAGAATCAATGCCAGCTTGCTCAAAGAGGCGAGGAAGCATCTCTACCATCTGCGGTCCTCTGTTGCCTTTACCTGCAAAATAAGTCTTACATGAGTTTAAAAGGGTCTTGCGACGATTTGCGAAAGCAGCTTCAGCCATTGTGGCGGCAGCACGCTGTGTTGCAGTGTCGAGAGGGCAACCCTGCTCGTCAAGCGGCGTGCGGCGATCGAGACGCAAAACGGCACTTTCAACACGCGGTGGCGGAAAAAAGTTACCCGGACCTACAGCAAAGCGACCACATGGCTCAGCATAGAGACGCAGCTTTACTGTGTACGCACCATAGTTTTTCGTGCCCGGCTGTGCAGCCATTCGATCAGCCACTTCTTTTTGAACCATGACGGTGGCACTTTCAAGGCTACCAAAATGCTCGAAGTAATCTAGAACAACCGTAGCAGCTACAGCGTAGGGCAGGTTGGCAACCAGTTTGCTGGGCAGAACATCAAGGCTCGCAGCCGGCGGAGCAACCCTTTCCAGTAGATGATGCACAGCGTCGCTTACATCACCTGCGTTAAGGTCGAGTGCGTCTTTCTCCACTAAGGCAAAACGGTCTGACCAAGGAGCGAGCGTTTCGGTCAGAACAGCCGGAAGATCAGGGTCGCGCTCTACCGAGACAACATAGGCGGCGTGTTTTAGCAGCGCGATGGTAAGCGTGCCAATACCGGGACCCACTTCCAGCACCGCATCGGTCTCGCGAACATCGGCTAACGTAACAATTTTCTGCAAAATGGCATCATTAATAAGGAAGTTTTGACCAAGCGAGTACTTCGTGGTCAAGCCATGAGCTTCCAACACGGCGCGTGTTTCAGAAACACTGGCTAAAGGCGAGAGCTTAGCCACGACGCTTGCCGCCCCGATTGCCGGATGAGTTACCCTTATGCGCAGTGTTACCACCCTTATGAGCAGAACCGTTGCCCTTACGAGCAGGATTGTTACCCTTTTGAACGGGGCTTTCGATCTTGGAAGATTGCTTTGGTTTGGTGCTCTCTTGGCTCAGAGTAAACTTCGGCCTAACGATATTTGAGGGACTTTCTACCTGCTCCCTCGAATCGACCCATTCGTCTTCATCGCCGCCAGACTTTTCAAGAGTCATCCCCGCCTTTACAACACCGGGCAGCGGAGGAATCGAATACTCGACCGCTTCAGCCAGAATCTCTCCATCTGCATCAATCTTGCCCACCCAATCAAGCACGCGATTAAGACTGAAACCTGCGCACGACAAAGCCGAACGCACAATGCCAATGAGCGGCTCAAACCCGTGCGGGTCGCCACCCTCTCCCACCACATGAAGCGTAGCAGGACGCTTCGGAGCCTTGCGGGCATCGGTCCAGAAATAGGGCTGCAGACGATCGAGCAACGCGGTAAGTTGAGACGGGGGGCCCGCAAAGTACACGGGCGACACCACAATTAGCTCATCGGCATTCTCGATAAGTTCGTATACCTCAGCCATGTCGTCTTGAATCACACAACGCTGTAAAACAACCCGACCCTCGCTATCCGCTCCCACATCAGCACCACCGCTTGCAGCACCTTCCATCAAAGAACGACAGGCATCGCAACCCTGACACGGAAGAATATCAAGCGTTGACACAGGAGCCAAAGCTAACTCATCCTGGGGGCATTCTTCGATACATGTTTCGAACAGCATATCTGCCAGATGAGCACTGCGCCCATCAACACGAGGCGACCCCACAATTATCAGGCGATTCATAAACAGCTTGCTCCTTTGTTATCTGCTGCAAATGCAGCGGCGTAAAACTCCCGTGCCGCATCGCGCTGCCACGACGTGGGCTCCCGATCAAGCAAACCGCGAGCGTTCTTCATAAGCTGACACAAAAACGCTTCCCGTTCGTCGTCTTGCGTATAGCCTCGCACCTCGCACAAGCGCTCGGCCGTAAAAATGACATGCTCCGGTCCGCAGGTCATGCCACGCATAGGCTCAGGCGTCATGTAGGGCGCGTCTGTTTCTGTAAGCAATCGGTCAAGCGGCACCCGCGAGGCCGCATCGCGCACTTCGTCCGTCTTCTTAAACGTGAGAGGGCCACCAAACGCCACGTAGCATCCTGCCTCCACCCATGGTTCAAGTGTTGGCCAATCAAGATTGTAGCAGTGCAGCAATACCCCAGCCTCAGGAAAGCCCTCTTCCTGCATAATGGCCAGCGCGTCGTCATGCGCCTCGCGCACATGCAAAATCACCGGTAGACCGCATTCCTTTGCCAAGCGTAGCTGACGACGAAAGGCTAAACGCTGGTCCTCGCGCGGCGAGAAATCATAGTGATAGTCGAGCCCTATCTCACCAAGTGCACTCACCCGCTGATCTGCAAGACGCTCACGCAAATCAGCCTCTAATGCGTCGTGGTAATGCTTGGCGTTATGAGGATGACAACCCACCGCAATACGTATCCGTGGCACGCACGGAAAAGCTTGTCCTCAACACCGAGGCATAAGCCTTCGCACGTTTAGCGCAGCGTCCATCTTCCAGCGATCAAGTTCGTCGAAGGTGGTGGAGCCATCCTCAAACACGTCACATATCGTACAAACAAACGAAACTTTGTGCTTGGCGCACCGAGCAAGAGACAATGCCGGATCAGGCAGTAATTGCAGATGGGCATGCGTATCTGCCACATACGATTCCACTCGTGGCGCAACAACTTCACGATACTCTCCATGTTTGCGCTTCTGCCGAAACAGCAGGTCGTAAAAAATGGGCTCCTCTTGCTGGTTGTCGTTCATCGTACTACCTATTCTATGTTCAAGTCGATGGCTGCGGCATCGAGACGCGGGAACAACGGCTCACCCGTCTCCACAGCGTTTCCAGCAGGCAAACCACCCCATATTGTAGCCGCTTCGATGTCGGTTACCGCCGTTATATCACCCAGCGACAAGCGACGAAACACCTCAGCCGACGTATTGGGCATAAGGGGAGCCATGTATAGCGCGATAATGCGAATAGCCTCGAGTGCGTTGTAGATAACCGCCGCCAGCTCACCGGCAGTTTCTTCCGACTTTGCCAGATTCCAAGGGGCGCTTTCCTCTACATAAAGGTTTACGCGACTAGCCAGCTTCTGCACAGCCATCGCAGCGCTCGTAAAATCGGCCGCAGCAAGCGCTGCGTCGTATTCGGCATACAGCTCGTCCGACAAAGCGCGCAGCGGGTTGTCGGCTGCCAGTGTTTCGGCGCTTATCGCAGGCACCAAGCCGTCGAAGTATTTGGTTGTCATGTTAAACACGCGTGAACACAAATTTCCCCAGGTATTTGCTAAGTCGGCGTTGTATACCTGCACCATACGCTCAATGGAAATAGATCCGTCGTGGCCGAACTGCACATCGCTCATGAAATAATAACGATACGCATCCACCCCGAACACCTTCACCAGATCGGCGGGCTTAAGCGCGTTACCCTTAGACTTAGACATTTTTTCGCCCTTGGTAAGCAAGAAACCATGTCCAAATACTGTATGGGTAATAGGAAGCCCCGCCGCCATAAGCATGGCCGGCCAAATAACACAGTGGAATCGCGTAATATCCTTCCCTACGAAGTGGTACTGCATAGGCCAACGCTCGTCAAATTCGCCAGGACGCTCGGGGTCGGCGTACCCTACTCCCGTAAAATACGCGAGCAATGCATCAGCCCATACGTAGGCTACATGTCCCTCATCAAACGGCAAAGGCACGCCCCAGTCGAACGTAGAGCGGCTAATGGAAAGATCTTTTAGGCCTCCGGAAACAAACGATACAATCTCGTTTTTGCGCGTCTCAGGACGAATGAAGTCTGGGTTCTCTTCGTAAAACGCAAGGAGCTTATCTTGGAATTCAGACAGCTTAAAGAACCAGTTCTCCTCACCACCGGCTTTCTGCACGGGACGCTTGCAGTCGGGACATACCAATTCACCCTCGTCGTTTTTCTCCAAGTCGCTCTCGGCATAATACGTTTCCTCATGCACGCAATACCAGCCCTCATAGCTGCCCTTGTAGCAAAAACCCTGGTAGTAGAGATCTTGCCAGAACTTCTTTACGCTGCGCGCATGGCGTGGCTCTGTAGTACGAACAAAATCGGTATAGGTAATATCCAACAGGTTCCATGCATCGCGAAACGCCGGCTCCATTGAGTCGCACCAAGCCTGAGGCGTCATTCCCTTACTCTCGGCCGTATCGGCTACCTTCTGACCATGCTCGTCCATGCCGGTCACAAACGCAACATCGTAGCCATTCATACGTTGGTAGCGCGCAACAGTATCGGCCGCTATGGTCGTGTACGCCGTGCCCAGGTGTGGGGCCGCGTTGACATAATAGATAGGGGTGGTGAACGAATAGGTGCCTTTCGACATGGTGATTCCTTCTTCTCGGGGCGACGAGGCTCATGATGCTTCGCCAACCGGTTTGCCGACGACCTTTCGTCGACTAGACACATGAACGTTATTCTAGCATGGGTTATGGCTACGAAACGAAACCTCCACTCGACAGCTGAACCTTAAGAAATGTTTACACTCTGTTTAGAAATAGTCGACATTCTGTGTCGCAAGACACAGTCAACTCGGGGTGCCCGTATACTAAGTCCGCTGTCTTACCCGCTATCCCGTCCGAAGGAGACTCCGTGCGCACCGTACTCGTGCGGCGAATCATATTCGTACTGGCCACGATGATGGCCTGTTTTCTCGTAATGGGATTGTTCGTCATACAGGCACGTTATGTTGGTGTCAGAATGGGTATGGTGCCAACCACGAAAGTGAGCATCGAAGACATCAGAATTCCGAGCCTTCATGCCGACGGCTCGGTTATAGCCGATTACTGCAGCGAGGCAGTAACAACGAGCGGTTTCGAGAATCTTTCTGGCCGCACTTCCACCGCCGTCTCGCTCGATGATGCTTGGTTCTCGCACGACTCCCATTTCTACCAGCACGATCTTGCCACCGCGTGCGCCGTACTCGCTGCCGTTTGTAATTCCGAATCTCAATATTACAGCAACGTAAAGGGGTCAATGC
>JAEWYG010000195.1 GCA_023395755.1 Actinomycetes bacterium
AAAACAAATAAGCTTCAGTAAATGCCAAAACGCATTTGTCGCTGAAGGAAAGGGTCAAATGTGGGAGAGATGAAGCATGTTGCGGTATGTGACGATGAGGCAGCGATTGCCGATTTGGTGGTGCAGCTGCTCGCAGGCAACGGTCTTGAGGCTCAGGCCTTTTATGCTGCTACCGATTTGCTTGCTGCTGCCGAACAGCAAGCGTTCGATCTTGTCATACTCGACATCATGATGCCGGGGATGGATGGCTTTGCTTGCTGTCGGGAATTACGACGAAAAAGCGCCGTGCCTATCATTTTTCTTACGGCAAAGGATGAAGAGATTGATAAAGTGGTCGGATTTGAGCTGGGTGCCGACGATTATGTGGTAAAGCCTTTTAAGCCCCGTGAGCTTTTAGCGCGCGCTCGAGCGCGATTGAGACGTACTGCGGTGTCGTCTAGTTCTATGCGTACAGGAGAGTGTGCTGTGCTTGCAGCGCAGGGAATTACGCTTGATGAAGAGATATATACTGCAACACTTCATGGTGAAGCATTGGCTCTTACACCCAAAGAGTTTGCCATACTAGCTTGTTTGTTGCGTGCTTCTGGTAAGCCAGTTGCCTCACGCGATTTATTTGAAGAAGTATGGGGTGAGGAGCCAAACGCGCAAAGTAATAATACCGTTATGGTTCATATTCGCCATCTTCGCAAGAAGCTTACTGGTATCGACTCGTCGCGCGAGTTTGTTGAGACGGTGTGGGGCGTAGGCTACAAGCTTGGTTAGTTACCGGTTCGCGTACTGTAAAAGGAGAGTGCTATGGAAACAGCTTCCTTCACCCAGGCGGCAAAACAAGACCAGACCCGCAGGCTCTCGAATGCTATCCTGCGTCGCACATTAGTGAATGTCGTACTATTTTCCGTTGTGTACCTGGCGTTGTTCTTTGGTTTTATGTTTACGCTAGGAAGTGTGGCCTCGAATTTTGTTTACAATTTGTTCTTTCAAAACTACCAGGCGCATTCCGCTATTGCAAGCTTGTTTTTGGTATGTGTTGTGGTTGGCTTTGTGCTAGGGATTGTATTGGTGGTACGTGCGGGTATCAACCGAGCGCTGCGTTATTTCGACTTATTGTTGGACTCAGCATCTGATGTATTAGCTAAGCGCGAGGGGCCCATTATCCTTCCTCGAGAACTAGCACCCACGGCTCTGTTTCTCAATGGTATCAAGGTTGAAGGGGAGCAGAACGAGCGCGCGGCCAAGGCGGCTGAGGAGCGCAAGAACGAACTGGTGGTGTATCTGGCGCACGATATCAAGACCCCTCTCACTTCCATTATTGGCTACCTGACCCTCCTTGATGAATCTCCCGATCTTTCGTTGGACGTGCGAACTCGCTATACCGGTATCACACTGGCGAAGGTCTATCGTCTTGAAGAGTTACTCGACGAGTTTTTTGAGATAACTCGCTACAATCTACAGGCTATACCTATCGAGCGTTCACGTTTCGATGGTGCGTTGTTCGTGAGCCAGGTCGTTGATGAGTTCTATCCTGTGGCCGAGGGACGCTCGCTTGAATTGATGTTTGAAGGTCCCGAAGAATTATCGGTGTTTGCCGATGCAGGGCGTGTGGCGCGGGTGTTGAACAACGTGTTAAAGAACGCTGTAGCTTATGCCGATGCGGGCACCGCCGTGAAAGTACGCACAGGACTTGTGTGTGGCCCGGATGATTTTGTGTGGTGGGAACTTACGGTTACCAATAGAGGACGCGAATTGGCGCCCGAGCACTTGGATCGCATCTTCGAAAAGTTCTTTCGAGCCGACGTTTCGCGTGGCTCGGGAACAGGTGGGGCTGGGTTGGGGCTGGCCATTGCACGCGAAATTGCACGTGCTCATGGAGGCGACATCTATGCTACCAGCGATGCTGGGCTTACTTCGTTCACGGTTTGGATTCCTCAAGGGCCAAGCGTTGCCTCTATACAGCAATCGCCTTCGTAAGGACTCATTGTGCGCAAGCTGTGATCTGCGCTTATGGCGCTCTTGTCGACGTGCTCGCCTTCGTCTACAATAGATAGGCTGCGAAAACGCAGGTGCTTCGTTCTTGGTTTACATGCGCCACCCGCTTGCTTACCCAGAACAGAGCTCATAGTACGTGTTTGTATCCAGGCCGGATACGAGCACATGAACGACGACCTGCGAAGGTACGTCGCGCGAAAGGTGGAGATATGGCCAGCAAACTTAGCATTAGCAAGGAACGCACCGAAGAACTTGTCAAAGAGTTCGGCAAGGGCGAGGGCGACTCAGGTAGCCCCGAGGTGCAGATTGCGATCCTTTCGGAACGCATCCGCAATCTTACCGAGCATTTGAAGGTGCACAAGAAGGATAACCACACACGCCGAGGGCTCATGATGCTTATCGGTAAGCGCCGTGGTCTTCTGAAGTATGTTAAGAATGGCAACATCGAGGAATACCGAACTCTTATTAAGAAGCTCGGCATCCGCGACAATATCTAGCAACGAGAGCCCGCTTCGGCGGGCTTTTGTATAAACGGTCGAAGGCGCAAGGGCGCCTTTGCTCGTGGCCCGTCTGCACAGGAAGCAGACCTGTCCGAAGAAGCTTGCGCGCACTACGGCTCGCAAGGCAAAGAGAAAGAAAGAAATTATGGAAAAAATCGTCGAATCGTTTGAGCTGTACGGCAAGCAGTACCGCCTGGAGACGGGCGAGTTAGCCAAGCAGGCAACCGGCTCCGTGCTGGTCTCTCAGGGCGACACGACCGTGCTTGTTACGGCTGTTATCGGCCAGGAGAAGGACTACGACTTCTTTCCCCTTACGGTCGATTTTATCGAGAAAATGTATGCAGTAGGTCGTATTCCCGGGGGCTATTTGAAGCGTGAAGCACGTCCTTCGGATAAGGGTACCCTTACGGCTCGTATGATTGACCGTCCTATTCGCCCTGGTTTTGTTGAGGGTTTTAAGCGTGAAGTACATGTGGTTGCCACTACGTTTGTGGTGGATGGCGTGAACCCGCCCGACACAATTTGTGTTATGGGTGCAAGTGCTGCTCTTATGCTAGGCGCAGCTCCTTTTGATGGCCCGGCTGCCTGCGTACGTATCGCTCGCAATACCGAGACGGGTGCATTCATTGTTAACCCCACTTTTGACGAGGCTGAGGCCTCCGATCTCGAGCTCACCATTGCTGGCACCGCAGATTATATCTCCATGGTTGAGGCTGGTGCCAACGAGATTTCGGAAGACGACATGCTGGCGGCTATGACGTTTGGGCAAGAAGCTATTGCTGCGTTTTGCGAAGCTCAGCAGCGTTTCCTTGATCGTGCAGACATTCAGCCAGTTGAATGGCCTGTTCATGTGGCCGATCCGTCTATTGCGGAACGCATTGCTCCCTTTGAGAC
>JAEWYG010000196.1 GCA_023395755.1 Actinomycetes bacterium
GTTTTGCGTGTGCGGTAATTATTGACACCCCTCTGCTCCTGATGATACCCCAGGCTCAAGCGGTATTTTTTGCTTTACTTCCCTTACTTTCCTGCGCTTTCTTGTTAACGCTGCGCCCCGAACTGCGCACCTATCGCGCAGGAGAGGACGAAGCACAGCCTCGTACCCGTAATATGCATTCACGCCTGAAGCGATACGGCGGTGTATCTTTAATGCTACTGGGGGCAGTGACACTTATTATGATCGGGTTTGGCTACGTACAGCACCTTGTATCATTTTCATATGTTGCCGGCGCCTCACAAACTGGCGGTATTCTTATTCAGCTGGCACGTGGCTTGTCTTCAATACTCATGTTTGCCGTCATAGCAACTTCGGTACGACGAGCTGGCTTAGTATGCCGCATTGGACTCTTAGCCATGATCGCCGGCTTTATGCTTATGCCATTTCTCTTCGGCACAAACCTATTCTGGATGTCGGGCGCAGTGCTTATCGCAGGATACACAGCACTGGATCTATTCCTATGGGTCACCTTCTCGCAAATTGCCAATGCGCAGTCGCGCAGACCCCTAAAAACCATCGCACTCTTGCGCCTTATCGCTGTTGTCGGTTACATCGTTGGAGCTCTCGTCGCCATCGCCCTCGTAGGCAACGGAGGGCGGTTGAACGAGTTTGTTTCTGCAGAGACCACCGTTGTCGGTTACTTAGTAGTTATTGCCACCGTTTTATTACTGGGTGCCGATGACGTCTGGGTACTCTTCCGCACGCAAACACAAATAGGAAGAGAATCAACCGACGAGGGAGATATGGAGAAACGTCTGCAAGCCATCTCTAAGACACTTGCATGGACAGCACGCGAACGAGAGATAGCTACGCTGCTTGCGTATGGACGTACTCAGCCATGGATTGCTGAGCGTTTAAGTATATCGGAAAACACCGTAACCACCCACGTACGCCATATCTACCAGAAGGCCAATGTTCACAATCGGCAAGAGTTTATCGATTTAGTTGTTTTGCCTGAACATGAGGCATCACCTGAAACACGTGATTAGACTTTTCTCTCGCAGTATCCAGTTGATTTTCCAAAATACGCTACTTCGCGTGTTGTGTGTCCCACAAGCCTTCCTTCATTGTGCGTTGTTGCGTGCCAAAACGTGCACGCCTCCGGCAGATCGAGTGCCGAGAGAAAAGGGAGGAAGGGAATTATATGGAACTCAATCGTAGAAACTTTCTAAAAGGCGCGCTCGCGACAACCGCAGTAGCGGCCGCAGCCGTCGCGCTACCTGGTTGCGCACCTGCTGAGACCAAAGGTAAAGGCGATGCTGCAACCAACACCACCGATACCATTGGTAAGCACACGTGGGAGGTCACCCCTGTAGCCATCACCGACATCGCTGAAACCAAAGAGTATGACGTAGTTATTGTGGGTGCTGGCCTGGCGGGCGTTAACGCGGCCGAGGCAGCCGCCCGCAACGGAGCAAAGGTGGCAGTCATCGAGCGCAACACCACCATCTCTATCCGCGGTGTCGACGTGGGTCATATTGGCAGCAAGTATCACAAGGCAAACGGTTTTGATCTCGACCCACGCGTTGCAACACGATACCTGCACCACGCCTCACACCAAACAACGAACTATGACCTTATCTATGTATGGGCATCGCGCTCTGGCAAGGTATTCGACTACATTGAGGAGCTTGGTGCCAAAAGCGGCATCAGCATGGTTCCGGCACTTTCCGGTACAGCCAAGTATGGCAACTGGTCAAAGCTCTCTGACAACTGGCGCGTCTACCCCGACGCCGTATCGTTTGTACGCGGCGGCGAAACCTACGATATGCGCGACGATGGCCAACCAGTCAACATAACCTTGGGCGAATTAGTTTACGAATTTGCCACCAAAAATGGTGCAGAGTTCATCTTTGAGGCACGCGCCAAACAACTCGTAGGAGATGCTGCTAGCGGCATTACGGGCATCATCGCCACCACAAAAGATGGCAAAAATGTGCAGTATAACGCAAAGAACGGCGTTATTCTTGCCACGGGTGACATCGGTGGCAACCAAGAGATGGTTGATGCATTCTGCCCTATTTCGAACCGCTCGGACGCTAACGTGTATGCCCCTGCTGGCTTCAATAACGGCGATGGTATTCTTATGGGAGCCTGGGCTGGTGCGGGAATTTCCAAGAGCCCCGCAGCTCCAATGATTCACCAGTTCACGCTTGATACGCTTGAGTTCAACCTTACCTCTTTTATCATGAGCTGGCTTGCCGTAAATGCCAACGGCGAGCGCTATGGTGCCGAAATGCCCTTCGAGCCCATGCTAACAAATGCACGCATGAACACGCCAGGTAATGTTGCTTGGTCCATCTTCGATGGAAACTATGAGACCTACGTTATGCAACAGCAGCCCGAGCGTTTCGATCGCTTTACCGACGGACTCGACACCGTTATGAAGAAATGGTTAGACAGTGGAAAACTCATCAAAGCTGATACTTTAGAAGACCTAGCCAAACAGCTCAACATTCCAGTCGATGCCTTCAAAGCAACCGTCGAACGCTACAATAGCATGGCAGAAGCTGGCGAAGATGTCGACTTTGACGTGCCCGCGCAGTGGCTTGCTCCCGTAAAGACCGCGCCGTTCTATGCCACCAAGAATGTATGCTCCACGCTTACCATCCCCTTTGGTTTGCATGTGAATGCCGACTCCCAAGTGCTCACCGAAGAGGATGAGCCCATTGATGGCTTGTTTGCTATCGGCAACGTACAGGGCGACTTCTTTGGCAACGACTACCCCGTTCACTGCCCCGGCGTCAGTCACGGACGCTGCGTCACATTCGGCCAACTGGTGGGCGAAGCATTAGCTAAAGATACGGTCATCAGCAAAACCGCTTAAACACCAGCAACCGACCGGCGAAGCCGTGTGCTTTACAGAGCACACCTCCCTCCCCTCAAACGCTTTGCCGGTCTGTGTAATGCTTTGTTTTACGACGAAGGGGCTGTATCAAAAGCCCCCAATTGAACGAGGGGTCGCCTATCTCGTCAAGAGGTATGCGGCTCCTTTTCGTTTTGTGTCGCAGCGCAAGCGCTGCTCTTCGATACGCTATAGCGCTTAGGTTT
>JAEWYG010000210.1 GCA_023395755.1 Actinomycetes bacterium
CAATAGAGCCCGTCGAACCCAATACCACGATGCGCTTTTTAGAAGACATACGGGATGCACCCTCCCCCAACCAGCAGAATAGCCGAAGTCACGGCTACTAAAAAGAGTGAGTCGCATCGATCGAGCAATCCACCATGTCCCGGCATAATAGTACCCGAATCCTTAAAACCCGAATTGCGCTTAATTCGACTTTCAGCAAGATCACCAAGCACTCCCATAAGGCCACTAATCAGACCAAACAAAATTGCTTGAGGAATAGACATTACCACCCCAGGGATAAATGCCATCAGGCACCAGAACACAGCCGACCCCGCCAATCCGGCAATGAAGCCTTCCCAGCTTTTCTTCGGACTCGTTCTTGGTGCCAACTTATGTTTGCCAAACTTGCTACCAACCAGGTAAGCAAACGAATCGTTTGCCCACACGCTCAGGAAAATTCCCAAAACCAGCACGCCACCCCACGGATCCGGCAAGGCTCCGCGCACCACCACAACACCTGAAAGCAGCAGCCCCGTATACGCTGCTCCAAACAGGCTTACTCCCACATCGGGCACACGTGCGCGCATCCAAAACACATACCAGACAATCAGCGCCAACAACAGCGCCAAATTAACGCAAAGCGCTCCGTTCAAACCCCAAAAAAACACACTGACCGGGTACAACATGGCTGCAATTATACCCAACATCTCATTGGGTAGCTTTGCATCTGAGCGCAACATGTAATAAAATTCCCCTGCCGAGATGCCAGCAAGAACCACCAACAACGCAAGCGTCGTCCACTTACTAGCAAGCAAACACACCACAGAAACAGCCACATACACAAAGCCCGTACGAAAACGCACCTGAATGTCGGTGGGATTTTTCAGTTTCTTGGGTGTTTTGTCCTGCGCAAATTCCTTGATTTTCTTGGTACGCTTACGATCTTCCCCCTCGTCTGACACCTACTTCACCGCCCCGAAACGGCGATCGCGTCCCTGGAATTCCAGTAACGCACGCAAAAATTCATAGCGATTGAAGTCGGGCCACAACACTTCAGTACATACAAACTCGGAATAGGCAATCTGCCACAACAAGAAATTCGACACCCGCATTTCGCCACTTGTGCGAATAAGTAAATCGGGATCTGGAATTCCTGCCGTATATAAGTGCTTCTCAAAAAGCTCTTCAGAAAGTTCCTCTGGAGCACACCCTTCGCATAACGCTGCATGGGCTTCGTCTAGGTAGGACTTCATAGCGTCCAGTAGTTCTTGTCGCCCACCATAGTTCACTGCCACGATCAGCGTCATGCCGTCGTTATCCTTCGTCTTTTCCCATGCTTTGGCAAACGCATCGCGCGTCTTCTTCGGTAGCTCATCGGTGCGTCCAATGGTCATAACACGAACGCGTTCTTCATGGAGATCGTCCACTTCGGCGAGCATCGTCGTGGCAAATAGGTTCATCAACCCGATAACCTCGTCTTGGGGACGCTTCCAATTTTCAGACGAAAATGAATAGATAGTTAAATAACGCACGCCCACATCGGATGCACACCGAATGGTCTCTCGTACCGCATCAATTCCGGCCTTATGACCGAACAGACGATTCTTGCCGCGCTCCTTCGCCCAGCGTCCATTACCGTCCATAATAACAGCCACGTGTTCCGGCACAGCGGCAGCATCCAGCAACGTCGGATCGACATCTGCAGGTGGGTTAGGGAATATATAATCGAGCGGCCTATTCAACCTACTAGATCTCCATTACTTCGACTTCTTTTTTCTTAAAGGTTTCATCGATCTCAGCGATGTAGTGATCGGTGAGTTTCTGCACCTCGGCCTGACCACGGCGCTCGTCATCTTCCGGGAGACTCTCTTCCTTAACGGCACGCTCGATAGCAGCGTTGGCGTCGCGGCGGGCATTGCGTACAGCAACGCGCGCTTCTTCGGCATAGCTTTTACATTGCTTTACCAATTCACGACGGCGCTCTTCGGTAAGTGAAGGGAACGGCAGACGAATAACGGAGCCGTCGTTTGAGGGCGTTACACCCAAATCACTTTGCAGGATAGCTTGCTCGATAGCACCCAGCACACCTTTATCCCACGGTTCAATAACTAACATGTGCGCATCGGGAGTCTTAACCCCAGCCATCTGATTTACCGGTGTTGGCACACCATAATAATCAACCTTTATTCGATCGAGAAGCATAGCGTTCGCACGACCCGTGCGCACGGAAGCAAAGCTGTCATGCAGCGACGCAAGAACCTTCTTCATGCGGTCTTCGCCCTGCTCAAGAATTTCATTCACCATTACGATTCCTTTCACCCAACTCCCTGCGGTGCTGGCGGACGCGCCCAAAGCGCAGCCACCTCCGTATCTATTCTACCGTGGTTCCAACGCTTTCGCCCTTCAAAGCACGCGAAATGTTACCCTCGACCGATAGGTCGAACACGATCATAGGCAGCTTATTGTCCATGCACAACGACGTAGCCGTAGAATCCATGACGTTCAAGCCCTTTGAAAGTACATCCATGTAGCTGATACGATCGAAACGCTGGGCATCGGGGTTTTTCGCAGGATCGCTATCGTAGACACCATCCACCTTGGTGGCCTTCATTAGGCAGTCTGCATTCAGTTCGCAGCCACGCAAAGCAGCCGTGGTATCGGTAGTGAAATAGGGATTACCTGTACCCGCAGCCAAAATAACCACACGACCCTTTTCCAGATGACGCACAGCGCGACGACGGATATAAGGCTCGGACACTTCCTGCATAGTAATGGCACTTTGTACGCGAGAGAAGATACCATGACGCTCGAAGGCATCCTGCAATGCTAGTGCATTCATAACCGTAGCCAGCATGCCGATGTAGTCAGCCTGCGCACGATCCATACCCTCGGCAGATCCCGCCAATCCGCGGAATATATTGCCTCCACCCACAACAATGGCCACTTCAACCTCATCATGTACGATGTCGGCAATTTCATCGGCCAGCGCATCCACAACCTTTGGATCAATACCATAGCCCAGATTGCCAGCCAGCGCTTCTCCCGACAGCTTCAACAGCACGCGCGGATATGCGTAACCTCGTTCGCGCACACGCGCCCACTTCGCCCGCTCTTCAGCACTCGCCTCTGCGTTCACTTTGTCTTCCGTCATGAACCAATCCCTTCGATGACCTTAAGGTATGCATACGTTGACACCAATCTTACCTGAAAATGTAAAAGGGCGCGCAATTCGTGAGGCCTTTTCCGGTCATTTCACTTAATGAGCAGACAGAAGACCAAGCGGCAAGCCTAAACGACGCCGTCTCCTTTCCTCACCTGCAGTCAAACGTTAATCGATAGAAGAAATCACGCAAAACGGCCCTCGGATAAATCCAAGGGCCGCAAGAGAAACTACCTAACTACAGGGGGCACGAAAAGCTTATGCCGCACTACCACTATTCGAGGAAGAACCGCCACCGAACAGGCGCTCAAGCATAGATTCCTGAGCACTGTTCTTTTGCGTGGAAGCAGCCTGGGTGCTTTCGTCGGAACCCAACGTAACCTCAATCTGCTTAGTCTCGCCGCTACGATTCACTTCAAGCGTTACCTTGTCGCCTGGGTTCTTCGAACGAACATCCAGCATAAGATCGTCAGCGGAAGCCACTTTGTTACCATCGAACTTCGTAACGATATCGCCCTCCTGCAGGCCAGCAGAAGCAGCGCCGGAACCACTCTGAACGCTCGCGATGTAGGCGCCGCTGTCAACGGCAAAGCCATAGCGCTGTGCGATCTGCGGGCTCACCGTGGAAAGAGACACGCCAAGCTGAGCATGGGTCGGAGTCTTGCCGTCGATGATCTGCTGAGCAATACCCATTGCATAATTCACCGGAATAGCGAATCCAACGCCAGAGTAGTTGCCCGAGTACGAAGTGATGAGGGTATTGATACCGATAAGCTTACCGTCGGCATCAACTAGTGCTCCACCGGAGTTGCCGGGATTGATAGCTGCATCGGTTTGAATCATATTCGGATAGATAGTGGTTTGACCCGAGCTGTTACCGTACTGGTCGGTACCGCTATCCATGATTTGGGAGCGGCTGGTAGCCGACACAATGCCGGTAGCCACAGACTGCTCCAAGCCAAACGGGCTACCGATAGTCATAACCCACTCACCAATGGTGAGGCTGTCGGAATTACCCACCTCAACTGGCGTCAGACCGTTCACGTCTTTAGCTTTAACAACGGCCAAGTCGGAGCTAGGATCGCTGCCGACGATATCAGCATCGTACTGTTCACCAGCCACCGTTACCTTCAGGGCGTCTGCCCCTTCAATTACGTGATAATTCGTAACGATATAACCGTCTTTGGTAAGCACAACACCACTACCAAGGGAAGATTGGGCAAGTGTGCTGGTGCCGCTATTGCCGTTTCCCGTAAAACCGCTCGATTGATTCGTATAAACGTCGATAGCGGCTACTGAAGGCAGAGCCTTTTTAGCCACAGCCTCAGGTAAGGTAAGGTCTTGTTCGTCGGCATTGATCGTGCTCGACTCAGACGAACCCAACTGCGCCTGAGAAGAACCAGAGTTCGCAACACCCATAGCCCCCTGCCAGATGGCAAAGCCACCGAAGCCGATGGCGACGGCAAGAAGAGCACCTAAAAACCCGTACAAAAATGTACGACCGCTTGGCGACTTCTTATCGTAAGTAACCTGACCACTCGCATGATGCGGCTGGTAACTCTGCGTTTGCTGGTAGTACGGCTGTTGGCCCGTCGAAGCCGTATGTTGAGTATGAGGGTCGTGCGCCGGAGGTGGAACAGGTCCGCCAGAGGGGGTATTGCCGTGCATATCAGTCATCGTGGTTCACGCTCCTTGATGTCCGGGATGGTCGCTGATCGCAACACGTATATTGGTAATTCCACTACCTTACCACGCACATATTCTGAGCAGGAATCCTTTAACTTAATTGTCATCCTCGCGTTGCAGAATTACATCATTTGATGTACAGGAGCCTACACCCTTAGGACGATACCCAACGTAACATATTACCCTACGCAAACTAATCGAAAGAATACGATGCCAGAATAGCGACATGGTGGATCAAACCACAGCGCATGCTATTATATGAGCCACCACTATCTTAAACCATGAGGAGCGCCCATGTCAGATCCAAAGCCTCCGCCCCGCACAGCAAGCACGTGTTTTCAAGCAGGGTACGTGCGTATACTATTACGTTTGTTACCACATCTCATCAACCTGTTTCGACACGTCTCCACAAAAATACAAGCCGAAATCAACTATCTCCAAGCGGGATGCACCTTCATGTTAGCTGTGGATGGCACGAATCTCTGTTGCATCTGCCAGCGCACCAACAAGGGTACCTTTAAACGCGTCGCACCCACTTCTCTTGCGCGCGATGTCGAGCCCGGCAGCGGACTACCCAGTATCAATGCGCAGGCAGTTACCGTCGATTACGTTATTGCCTTTCGTTCGCTGTCCTACGCTTTTGCTTGCTTCACTGGAGGCAAAACCTTGAAAGACGCCTTATCCGAGAGGGCTTTCTCCACGCGCGGTCCCAACAATACCGGCGTATCCCTCACCTATTTATTTACGGCCTTACTGAAGATGTTTTTTGGCTGGCGTGCCGCGTATCGTACGCAATAGCTCTTCCATCGAAGGAGTTCGCCATTAAAAGGAGTTCGCATATGAAGGGTTTTGAGTTTGCCTGCCCCACCAAAATCGTCTGTGGCACCCACGCACTGGACAAGCTACCTGGGGAGCTGGCCGATCGCAGGATATCGCACCCACTCGTAACAACCGATGCAGGGCTTGTGAAACTGGGAGTCGCAAACAAGCTTACCGACATACTCGATGCGGCCAATGTTTCCTACGATATGTTCGACCAAATACCACCCGATTCCTCCCTTGATGTAGTAGGTGAAGTGACACGCCTTTACACAGATCGCGGCTGCGATGGCTTCATAGCTATCGGGGGTGGCTCTGTTATCGATACAACAAAGGGTGCAGCAGCATCGCTCGCCTGCGAAGGAGTCGACTTTGCAACCTTGCAGGGGTCAGAGATATTGCAGTATGACTTACCGCCCTTTATTGCCGTACCTACCACGGCAGGCACCGGCAGCGAGGTTACCTTAGTGGCCGTCGTAGCCGACACACATAAACACGCAAAGCTTTCGTTTACTTCTTACAAACTAATACCACACGTGGCAATTCTAGACCCCGCACTTACCAGCTCTCTGCCACCAAAACTAACAGCTACCACTGGCATGGATGCTCTCACCCACGCCATCGAAGCATACACTTCCATTCAAAAAAATCCCGTGTCCGACGCATTCGCATGCAAGGCCATTGAGCTTATCGCTCAAAACCTACCTCGCGCCTGCGCAAAGGGCGACGATACCGATGCACGCACCAACCTTGCACTTGCCTCACTCATGGCTGGTGCTTCGTTTAGCAACGCCATGGTGGGTATCGTGCATGCATTAGGACACTCGCTTGGAGGCCTCTGCCACATCCCACACGGCCAAGCCATGATGTTACTGCTTCCCCACTGCGTACGCTTCAACCTGAGCCATGGTATCCACTCTGGCATCTATGGTGAACTGCTAGGGTATCTTGTGCCAGAAAATACACAGAAGTCGACTGTAGCCGCACAAGGTCCCGAACGCGATCTGGCTTTCTGCGACGAACTATTTGCCCTAAATGCGTTCTACCACACCGCATATGGTGTGCCTATCTCGCTATCCGAACTTGGTGTTGCTCGCGAGGACCTCCCCGCAGTAGCCAAGCAAGCACGCTACGACGGGGCCGCCCTCTACAATACTACCGAAATTACCCTCGAAGATGCACAAGCTATCCTCGAGGCGGCATACTAGGAGAACCCCATGACCACCATCCCCGTTTACGAAAGCATCGCCGATGTCGAAGCTACCGTAGCTAAGATGCATGCGTACTTCCGAAGTGGCGCAACGCTCCCTCTCGAACATCGGAGGCTTGCGCTTACTCAGCTCAAAGCCTACCTTAAGGCCAATGAGGAGCGCATTCTCGACGCCTTACACAAAGACTTAGGCAAGGCGCCCTTCGAAGGCTATGCCACCGAACTAGGTATCGTCTACGACGAGATAAACATCTGCCTCAAACACTTACATAGCTGGGCGAAGCCGCGCCGAGTACCGTCGCCCCTTGTGCATTTCCACTCCACGTCAAAAGTCTACCCAAGCCCCATCGGCACCGTGCTAGTACTGTCACCTTGGAATTATCCGCTACAACTTGCTCTCGTACCTCTGGTGGACGCTATCACTGCCGGCTGCTGCGTAGCCCTAAAACCCTCGCGAACTTCAAAAGCCACGGGAGAACTCTTGGCGCAGATAATTGCCAGCGTATTCCCACCAGAGTTCGTCTGCGCATTCCCTGGCTCAGGTGCCATGAACGACTGGCTCCTTGAAGCACGTTGGGACAAACTATTCTTCACCGGCAGTCCAAATGTTGGCCACACCATCATGGAAGCAGCCGCGAAACATCTTACGCCGTGCACGTTAGAGTTAGGCGGCAAAAGCCCCTGCATCGTCGATGAAACCGCCAACGTGAAGCGTGCGGCTCAGCGTATTGCTTGGGGCAAGGGCATCAATGCTGGCCAAACCTGCGTTGCGCCCGACTACTTTCTCGTACATGAACGCGTAGCCGACGACCTGATAAAGCAGTTGGACGCTTGCTTCCATCTCTATTACGGCGAGGATATTCTTCGCTGCGATGAGTGGCCATTCATTATTACCAGCCGCCACTTCGAGCGCATCATGGGCCTGATTGAACAGCGTAACCCTCATGCTTGCGTGGCATTTGGAGGCCATGGTGATGCCGAAACACGCCGCATCGAACCCACCTGCCTTGTCAACGTGACACTGGATGATCCTGTCATGAAAGAGGAGATTTTTGGTCCTGTACTACCTATCCTTACCTACCGAACGCTCGATGAGGCATTCGCTATCGTGCGCACGTTTGAAACTCCCCTGGCCGCATACGTATTCAGCGATGATCGCACCGTACAGCAACGCGTTATTCGCGAATTACCCTTCGGCGGTGCCACGATAAACGATGTAATCATACACCTGGCCAACGACCACATGGGATTCGGTGGCCTTGGTAACTCTGGCATGGGTGCCTACCATGGCAAAGTAGGCTTCGATTGCTTCACTCACTACAAGTCAACCCTGAAGAAGGGCACCTGGTTGGAGCTTCCTATTCGCAACCCCCCGTTTGGCAACAAGATAAAGCTGTTACGCATGCTGATGAAATAGTGTGAGAGGTTACCTCGGAAAGTGAGATACCACGACGTTCGTGGAAGATTTTGAAGAGCGTTGTCGTTTCACCCCTAGCGGGAATATTGGTTGTCGGCCTTTATGAGTGCTGGTTGTCGACCTTTTCATGATAATAAAAGTCATGGACAACAAGGCCCCGAATCTGGACACCGAGAATCAAACCTCCCATTTCTCTGGTCCGAGAAATGGGAGGTGGCTCACGTATCACGTAATACTATAGTATGATGATAAAACTAATGATTATCAGTAGTTTGACTGAGAGAGTCCAAATGTATAAGAAGACGCTTGTTCCGTTGTTTATTTTGCTACTGTTGATTGCATATGGTTGTTACGGGTATGTCTTGCAAGAAACTCTAACCATCGAAGGTACGGCTGCTGTTGAAAAAGAAAAAATAAGGTTTTGGCAATCTCGGTACGAGGTGAATCCTTCTGGGCAAACTTATGGGGATCCCAATTGGGGAGTTGGAGGAGGCGTTAACCCTCAGAGTGAAGCGGAATATTACTTGGCATATCCAGAACTTGCAGAGCAAGTTGGATTATTTGGCAACATGGGCTACCTCTACAAGGATACAGTTTTTTTACGCAGAAGTACCCTGGGGTCATTTCCCCCGATCATAGGACCCCGGATTGTACCGCTCTACTCAAGTGATGGGCGAACTATAGTTGGACTCACAGTGGCTTAGCGCAACACAAGCAAGCTTAATGTCAACGGCCGCTACGTCAGGTATAGCAGAGTGGCTCGAGCAGAAGCGACACGTAAGTTTTTGCCAATTCCTTGGTAGTCGTTCGTAATTAAAGTTTGACTGGAAACTTTTGCTTCCAGTCAAACTACCGGGGCTCAGAATGACCTATTCCCGATTCTTCCCTTTACCTCTTCTCGATGGGAATCTGTATCTCAGTAAGCCAATCGGCTTCATCCTTT
>JAEWYG010000216.1 GCA_023395755.1 Actinomycetes bacterium
TTGTTGCGCCTTCCCGCACGTAGTGCACCAAACGCCAAGAATGCTCCAAATAACGCAAGCCCGCCGAGAACCACCCAACCCGACAATAAGGTATCACCCGTTTTTGCGAGAATATTTCCGGGGAAACCCTGCAAAGTATCTTTTGCTACGCTCAGTACAAAGGGAGAAAGTTCATCCACCGAAACCGACACTTTGCCATCTGTGCAAGTGCTTAGCAGCTTCTCGATATCTCCGTTCGCTTTGCGGTGCATAATGAGAACCTGCTTGCCGTTATATTCCTTACCAACAACAAACGAAATATTCAGCGGACCCTGGTACGCACCACGAGAAAGCTTCACATCGTAAGCTCCCACTATCTGTTCTTTTACCAAGTCAAAGGTAAAGCCCATCGCTCGCAGGCCATCGTTGGTCCCCAAAACCTCGACTGACAACTGAGCATCATCAGTCATGTTGCCACTCAACGTTATCGTACCCGTAGTATTGGTAAGCGTTCGTGCGGAATACAAAGGAACCGCCACCCACTGCGCGTAAAGCGTCATATCATCTTCAACAACATCGCTACCAAAATCCCATTGAACCGCCCCATCGTTTGCGCGAAACCAGCCTACAAACGTAAATCCGGCCTTTGTGGGGTCGGTAGGTTTCACCACCGTGGAGCCACCCTCAACTGTTTGAGGTGCAACCGTACTCCCACCAGCGGAATCAAACTCCACGGTATAAGAATCAACAAGGTGACTAGGAATCGGATTTACCTCGCCCCATAACACCGGCAAGCTTCCCCCCGCAAACGTCCACGCGCCAAGAGGGGCTGCTATAAAGCCCGGAGCACTTGTCCACCAAGATGCATCAGCTAAATTCAACTTAGAGACATCAGCACCGCCTTGTTTGTCTGCACCTTCCTGAAAATCGACTACGGTACTTCCATTCGATGCTATTTGCATCCCCTTAAACGCATAGTTCTTCACAGCAAGAAGCTCCGACCCATTTTTAGCACCCCAAATCCGGCCAACCGAAGAGTTAGAACTTGTTGCCAATACCGACGAACCCACTGCCACGCAATTATTAATCGTACTCGCTCCGTCAACGTTACCAACCACTCCGCCAACTCTTTCAGAGCCCGAGACCGACCCTGCACTGTAGCAATACGTTATTGAAGACCCAGTACGAGTAAACCCTACCAATCCGCCAACCGAAGACGCAGCGCCTGAAACAGAGGCAGTGCTATAGCAATTATCCAGCATGCCTCCTTCCATCAAACCGCCGACAAGACCGCCTACCGAGTCATTGCCCGAGATGGAGCCCGACACAAAGCACCGTTGTACTACCCCACCACGCAACGTCCCCACGATGCCAGCGGAATAATTACCGCCGACTACCCGTGCGTCAACAAGACCTACATCCTTCACCACACCGCCATTCCCTACCTTTTGGAACAAAGCGACATTTGAAGAGTTGGTCTGGATTGTCAACCCTGATATCGTTTTACCATTTCCGTCCAATATTCCCAAAAATGTCGCAGAGGAAGGAGACCATGGTTCGGAAAGTGTAATATTCTTCTCAAGAGGGTACTGCGCAGAAGCGTATGCGGCACCTTCATTCATCTTAGCAGCCATCGCTCGAAGTTGCTCTTCGTTCTCAATAAGGTAAGGATCGTCCTTAACCCCTGATCCCCCCGCAAACGGCATAGCCGGATCGACGGCAAAAGCGGCAGATGGCATCAAGGCAGCAGCCATAATAGCAGCCAAGAAAATAATCGATAATCGTTTACCCATCAACTTCCTTCCTGTTGAAACGTCACGGTGCAGTAATAATGAAAATCATCCCAGATCTTTGACCAGCAAACGATTTTTAGCACGAACGGTAATAATTCTCGACGCAAACGGCCCCCAGACGTGATAGCGTTTCCGAGGCCATTGCGAGAAAATAAACAAACACAACGTGAAGGAGGTGAACAGATTGCGTATTGCAATCTGCGACGACAATCCAGAAGAACTGGCTCGACTTGTCAGTCTACTGGAAACATACCGACGTGAAACCGAACGCTGTTTTATATATCAAAGTTACTCAAGCGGTATTGCGCTTTTAGATGATATCCGCCGAGGCTCCTTCGACCTGGTGCTACTCGACATACTTATGCCACACCTAGACGGAATGGGCATAGCGCGCGAGATACGCACCTTCGACGACCATCTTAAAATAGCGTTTCTTACCTCCTCACCAGAATACGCCGTACAAAGCTATGAGGTTGAAGCTTTTTCCTACCTGGTGAAGCCCATTCTGAAAGAAAAACTGTTTCCTCTCCTAGACAAGCTTTTTGTTGTAAAACAAGAAAAGGAAGGGGGTTGTCCGTCAAGTTTAAAAGCGGCATGGCCATTATTCCCTTTTCACGCATATCGCATGTAGAGGTATCCAACCATACCATTCGTCTCTACTTATCAGATGGAAGTATAAAAGAATTGGCAAGTTCACTTTCGGAATTTGAACCACAGCTACTGGGTCGTCCGGAATTTGTTCGAGTACATCGTGCCTTCATCGCAAACCTCCGGCACGTTGAAGAATTAACCAAAACAGATATTCACACTTTTTCGGGAAAAATACTACCGGTATCTCGTCGTCTCCATCATGAAGTACGCACCGCCTACCTCAAGCAGCTGTTTGCGCAAAAAGAGGTGACATAGCATGTCTCTTGTTCCACTTTTTGTGCTACCCCCTTATGCCGTTGCCTTCATGTGGATACTTCTCGATCTACATACTCGAGACATCCCGACAAAGCGTCTTCGGTGGACTATAGTTTTAGCTGTTTTCGTTGTCATCCTTAACATAGCAGGCTTCATCCTTCTCGGCCGCCCAGCTTACTCCCAGCTCTATCCTCTCTTCATGCATCTACCGCTTCTGGCAGGGTTCTGCATATTATCGAAATATCGGGGATGGCGAGTGCTTTTCGTATTCCTGACCACCTTTGTCTCGTGCTCTATTCCTGTTCTTATTGAATCGGGTATCCGTTTTACGCAGCCGACGGGATTCTGGATCGACATCACCGTGTTCACCCTTAGCTGCTCCGCCCTGTTGATTCTTGCAAAAAAAGTTCTCCATGGGCCCTTTTCCTACATGCTACGCTATGGAGAAAGCAGAGACTTTGCCCTGTTTTGTATAATCCCCGTGCTCTTTGGTTTAAGCATCTACACAACAAGAGGAACCCTTGCCATTCCCACCGTGCCTTTTCAGCTGAATGCAAGAACAATACCTCTTGCCTCTACGTTCTTTTCCTATTACCTCTTGTTTCACGTCTTCAAAGGAACCAGGGAAAAGCAGATTATGCGAAACGAGCAGGATATAACCGCAGCACAACTGAGCGCAGCAGAAAGCGAACTCGAAAAGCTGAAAACCATTACCGAGCAGACAGCAGAATACCGTCACGATATGCGCCACCACCTCTCGCTCATTGGCGGCTATTTAGCAGATGGCAACACCGATAGCATCGCACGTTATCTTGAGCAGGTTAAAAGCGATCTCGACAAGATAACACCTCGACAATTCTGCGAGAACGAAACAGCCAACCTCGTCTTATCTTCCTTTGCTCAAAAAGCAGAGCGCGCCAACATAAGCCTCTCAGCAAACACACAGATTCCCTGCAAGCTTCCTCTTGGCGATACCGAATGGTGCTCCCTTCTGTCAAATCTTTTAGAAAATGCGGTGACTGCTTGCGCTCTCGTGCATGACGGCAGGGAACGCAAAATTCGCATAGTAGCGAAAGCGGCGGAAGACAAAAAGTTACTTTTGTTGGTGGAAAACCCTTATGTCGGAGAAGTGGTACTGGAAAACAATATTCCTAGCACAACTCGTGAAGGACATGGATTTGGCTTAAAAAGCATCGATACCGTACTGGAAAGACACGGAGGGATGTCTCTCTACGAAACCAGCGACGGCCTATTCACTGCACGCATTGTGATATAGCACACACTCACCCACCAACGAAGCTGCGACCTTAGTTAACAACCGCTTGTGCGGAGATTATCCGTACAAGCCCAATTTCTGAAGGTCGCAGCTTTTTTGCAATCGTAAAGTTAGTGTCGTGCAAACCTAAACATCGAGCGAATATTCATACCCACTTCTTCGATAGGAGCATTGCCGTGCTCCATGCGCTGCTGTTTAAGCCACGCTTGGTTATTTTTCGAATCGTCCATAAACTCGCGAGCAAACGTCCCGTCCTGGATGCGTTCCAGAATAGCCTTCATAGCTTCCTTGGTCTCAGACGCGATCACCTGTGGGCCAGCATAGTAGTCGCCGTACTCAGCCGTATTTGACACTGAATAACGCATATTAGACATGCCGCCCTCATACATCAAATCTACGATAAGCTTCATCTCATGAAAACACTCGAAGTACGCCATCTCAGGCGGATAGCCCGCCTCCACAAGCGTTTCGAAACCAGCATTGATCAGGGCAGTAACCCCGCCACAAAGTACGGCTTGTTCACCGAACAAATCGGTTTCAGTTTCATTTTTGAAGGTAGTTTCAATAACGCCAGCACGCGCGCCACCGATACCCCACGCATAAGACAGCGCCAGATCCTTCGCCTTGCCGGAAGCATTCTGGTGCACGCAAATAAGACACGGAACACCAGCTCCCTCAGTAAACACACGGCGCACCATGTGGCCCGGTCCCTTCGGCGCAATCATAACCACATCAACATCGGCAGGTGGAACGATATAGCCATAGTGAACGTTAAAGCCATGTGCGAACGCGAGCGTATCGCCTGCGTTAAGGTGCGGGGCAATGTCGGCCTCATAGGTAACAGCTTGGGTCTCGTCGGGCGTAAGAAGCATGATAACGTTTGCTTCGGCAGCCGCCTCAGCCACTCCCATAACCTTGAGTCCGGCCGCCTCAGCAGCCGTGCGCGACCGAGAATCTTCGCGAAGGCCTACGCGCACGTCGCAACCTGAATCCAATAGATTCAGTGCGTGAGCATGACCTTGGCTACCATAGCCGATGACGGCAATTTTTTTACCTTGGATAAGTTCGGGGGTAGCATCCATCTCATGATAAATCGTAACAGCCATAACTGAGTTTCCTTTCCTTGGGCTGATTTTACCGTTTCTAGTCTTTACTGTTGCGCGACATGGCAATCTTGCCAGTGCGAGTGATTTCTTTAATGCCATAAGCACGGAAAAGATCTTCCATACCCTTAAGTTTACTTTCATCGCCCGTAGCTTCGATGGTCAGCGAATTCTTACCCACATCTACAATCTTCGCGCGAAATACGTTAGCTATTTCGATAATTTCGCTACGTCGCTCGGGAGCTGCGTTCACCTTAAACAAAACTAACTCACGTTCAATAGCACTGTCATTGGTTAGATCGCTAATCTTATGCACACTAATAAGCTTATGCAGCTGTTTGGTAATTTGCTCATAGGCCACCATGTCGGCAAGTACAATAGCCGTAACGCGCGACATAGTAGGATCTTCGGTGGGACCTACCGATAGCGACTCAATATTGAAACCACGCCGCGAAATCATTCCTGTTACACGAGATAACACGCCAGGTTTGTTTTCCACGAGGACCGATAGGATATGTCTCATCGCGCGTCTCCTCTCACGCTTGCACCCGACCGTGCGTCAATATCCGCCATACGTGCGCCCACTGCAGGCATATCGGTACGCACCGCACCCACCGCCACATCAATGGCTCCGATAACGTCGGAGAGTCCGGCACCAGGAGCTACCATGGGGTAAACGTTCTGATCACGCGACACAACCACATCTAGCAGATAAGGGCCCTCGGCTGCAATCATGCGCCTGAGGGCATCCTCTAACTGCTCAGGACGCTCCACACGATCAGCTTGCCAGCCGTAGGCATCCGCAAGTTTCACGAAGTCAGGATTTGCGTCCAAGAGCGTCGAGGAGTAGCGCTCGTCATAAAACAAGCGCTGCCACTGGCGTACCATACCCAGGCATCGGTTATCCATAATCATTACCTTTACCGGAACCTTATGGATACCCGCTGTAGCCATTTCCTGGCTATTCATCTGGAAGGATCCGTCACCCGCCACGCACACAACGGTCTTGTCGGGGCATCCGATAGCCGCACCGATTGCCGCAGGAAACCCAAAGCCCATGGTGCCCAAGCCCCCCGACGAGAGAAACGTGCGCGGACACTCGCGATCTACATGCTGCGCAGCCCACATCTGATGCTGGCCAACCTCAGTCACCACAACACTTTTTTCTGGATCGAGCATAGCCGAAAGCTGTCCCAATGCGATCTCCGGCACAATATCGTCAGGCTGTTCGTCTAAGGCAGGATGATAGTAAGGGTAGCGCTGTGTCCATTCAGCTACTTGATTGTTCCAAACAGCCGTCTCGGGTTGGGCGCCTTCTTTTTGAAGGGTAGACACAATACCCCCAAGCACACCCTTAAGGTCGCCAACGATAGGTATCTGTAC
>JAEWYG010000032.1 GCA_023395755.1 Actinomycetes bacterium
GGTGTAATGTACCCCGACGGAGGCGTTAGCGACATCCAATACAAGCAGATGGCTACGCAAGCCGGCGAAAACGTGTATGTGTGGGGAGTGCGTGGCAACTTCGACGACTGTCAAACGGGCGCGAAAAACGTGTTCGCCGACGAGACTTATCGTCAACGCTTACAGACAGAGCATGGCATCGCTCTATCTAGCGCGAACTCTATCAACTGGGGACGCCTTATGCCTCAGATTGTATATTACGTATCAGCCTATGCTCAGCTCGTGGCCGATGGCAAGCTGGGCCTCGGAGATGAGCTGGACGTGTGCGTGCCCACTGGCAACTTCGGCAATATTCTCGCCGCTTACTATGCCAAGCGCATGGGCGTGCCGCTAGGTATGCTATTTTGCGCTAGCAACGAGAATCGCGTACTTACCGACTTCATTAACACGGGCACTTATGATATTTCTGAACGCCCGTTTGTACTCACCCCCTCTCCTTCAATGGACATCCTCGTATCATCGAATCTCGAGCGTCAACTGTTTGAGTTAACGGGACGCAATGCAAAAGCCATCGCGGGGTGGATGTCTGATTTGAAACAACAACGAGCATTTCGCGTTGATGAGGAGACTTACCATCAAGTACGAGCTTTGTTTGCATCGGATTCCATCGATAACGCCACGTGTCTTGATACCATTAAAGAGGTATTCGATGAACACAACTACCTCATTGACCCACACACGGCCGTAGCCTACCGAACGGCAGAAAATTTGCGTGGCGAAAACCCCGTGCTGGTGGTAAGCACAGCACACTGGGCGAAGTTCGGCGACAACGTATATCGTGCGCTGCATGATATTGCACCAGGTGCCGATCTACCCAGCGACGTGGCCGCACTTACCGGTTGCGCTCTGAATGAACTTATTGCACAAGAAACAGGCAAGCACGACCTGCCAAGCGGGCTGGCAGAACTCGACAAGCTACCCATTCGTTTTACCGACCTCATTGACAACGAAACTATTGAGATCGAAGAAGCCGCACTACGCTTTCTTGCTGATCTCGACAACAAACGATGCCGTTAACCTGTCCAAGAAAGTGATGGAAGCTATGAACAAACTGGGGAATCTGAAACCGACGATCCGGCTGTCTATTACGAATCCTAATTCGGATAGCGGCTCGATGTTTGGACGCGGTATAGCGAACCTATGCCTGGGAGTGCGCGAAACCGGATCACTCAACGCTGCTGCCAAGAGCATGGGCATGGCCTACAGCAAGGCATGGCGCATTGTAAAGAACACCGAAGCGGCGCTGGATATTCAACTGCTTGACCGCGACGGAGCTCATGGCAGCACCCTCACCGAAGCTGGTAATAAGATTCTTGATGCCTATGTAGACATCAACGATAAATTACAAGAGGAAGCCGAAAAAGAATTCGCTCGCATTCTGGGGTAACACCTTGCCTGCTATCAAAACGACGAAACGCCCACTCGTATGAATGGGCGTTTCGTCGTTTTGCGAACAATCTTAGCAGCTGCCCATACCAACAAGCTCACGCGCCTCGCTCGACACGCCATGCTTAACACGGTCGGCCTCCTCGAACGTCTTCGCGTTATTCCAGCGATCCATCGTTCCCACCAGATACCCGGTAATACGACGAATGCGATCAAACGGCACGGGTTCGAATGAATAATTGATGCCCACCTCTTCGCCTTCAATTTGTAGCGCCAAAGCAGTCAGTTTCTGCCCAGGACGCTGATCGTGAGCACGCGAGATGTATGCCTCGATTTCATGATTCGTAACAGGCTGGTCGTTTTCGTTAACATACGAAACAGTGATGTCGACACCAGAAACCTTCAAGTTGTTAGCGTGTGCCATAGCAGGCTCCTTTAATTGTCATAATATTAGTATCATTTGCAAGGACTACTATAGCACAGCACATAGATACCTGCACGAGATTCTTAGGAACGGCTCAAGATAGACTACTTTATACGGTGTAGTCTATTGCAAAAACCGCATCATCTTGGGATGAACCTTCCCCCCCTATTGAGCGCGGTAATAAGAAATGGCCAACTGAGTTCGATTCTTCAAAGCAAGTTTTTGCAGAATAAGACTGATATAGTTACGCACCGTACCTTCACTAATATAAAGTAAAGCCGCAATCTCCTTATTGTCGAGCCCTTCGGCCACCAGCTCTACAACAGCAAGCTCACGCTCGGAAAGCATCGCAAATGCACCAACCACAGGCCTTGTCTGAGCAGTGAGGCACTCCGCAGCGGAGCCATTGCTACTCATAAGCACATCAACACGATCGAGTACCTCATTATCTAATACACTTTGCCCCGTCATTACCGTGCGCAAGGCAGGAGCGATAGCAGCCACCTCCTGCTTGATAAGATAACCTTTTGCACCAAGGCGCAAAGCCCTAACAATATATTCGTCATCGGAAAACGTGGTGAGAAAAATAATGCGCGCATCACGATAAACGGCAAGGATGCGCTCGGCCGCAACTAAACCGTTAGTGCCCGGCATCTGAATATCCATAAGTAACACGTCGGGCTGCTCGCGAGCGTAAAGGCTCACTGCTTGGTCACCATCATGACCTACACCTTCCACCCGAACATCGGGCTCAGCCGCAAGAATGGTGGCCAGAGAAGTCGTAACGAAGGGGTCATCGTCAACAATGCACACGCGAATGACCGAGTCGACCGAGATAAGCACTTCGAGCGGTGCCTCAACGGCGGGTTTTTCCTCGTACGCTGACGTTTCCGACTCACTCATAGCTACTGCTCCTCTTTCGGAATAGTGACAAACACCCTAAATCCCTGATTGTAATCGACACTACATCTGCCTCCTAACGCTCGCGCACGATCGGCCATGGTTGTTAAGCCAATGCCGCGTCCGGCGCGTGGAGCAGTTCCTGCGCACAAAGATGGCTCGAGAACTGCCTTCGGGGGCGGCGTCGTGCCGTTGTCATGTATTACCAGGCGATAGAAGGCAGGATACGAGACGACCGAAACCGTTACGCGAGTAGCTGCTGCGTGTTTAACCGCATTCGATAACGCCTCACGCACCATCGCAATAAAGCTGTAACCCACCTCCAGCGGCAAACTATCCACTCGATAATCAATATCAACTTTCAGCGATACACACGCATCGGCTGCTTCTTTAATTTGAGCCCGCAAGTCGAAGGCATCGTCGTGGAGATTATGAACACTGGCCCGCACCATGCCCATTGCCTCATGCAAGGTAGCTCCCACTTGCGCGAGTTCACTTTTAATCTGATCATCAGCACGATGAACCACCTGCAAGGCTTCAACCTGCATGATAGAGCGAGTAAGAAGGTGTCCTACGTTGTCGTGAATCTCGCGCGCAATACGCTCTCTCTCGGCAAGCGTAGCTAGATGCACTTCCAAATCCTGCTTCTCACGCAAACCGCGATTCTTTCCCTCGAGCGAGAGCGACGCCTCGCGCACATCATCGTGCAAACGGCGAGAAGCTATCTGCTCTGTCATTGAACGACGCGTGCGAAACGAAAGAAGGCAAGACACTGCACAAGCAAGCGCTATGATAACCGCCACAAAAAACGGTAGACGCAAAACTGCGGCCAACGCCGGAAGCGTCCAACACCAGCGCACCAAAGGATGATCACTGCGAAGCAGATCGTAGATCACCACAGGAAGAAAAGGCGAAAACGCTGGCACCACCAAAGCAACCGCGACGTAACCGAGGCTAGGAGCTAAGGCAATGTTCTTACACGGCGATTCCGCAAACGCAGCTGACGCAATGGCACAAAGCAACGCCACCAGCAATGCTGGCTCCCACGACAGCACAATGAGGCATGCGAGACAGCACACCAGTATGATTGCCTTGTCGATTACTCTTTCCACGATACCCATGGTAGCAGGTCGAACACCATGTGCGAATGACGACAGACATCGCTTCGCTCAATTCATGACATTTGTCACCCCTTCTCGCAAAACCAATGACACTGCTCACTAGTAAGGCAGATGCCTTCGCGCGATGATGATTCCGGCGAATAAGCCAAGCACCTGGCATACCGCCGCACCTACAAGAGAGGACTACCCCATGAAAGACATAATCGCCGTCGACAACCTAGTAAAGCGTTACGGCGACGTGATTGCACTGGATCATTTCAACCTCAACATTGCGCCAGGTGAAATATTTGGCCTCTTGGGACCAAACGGCTCAGGAAAAACAACCGCCATTAACTGCATGCTGCAGTTGCTTACCTACGACAAAGGAACTATCCGCCTGTTCGACGAAAACATGGGACCAGCGCGCTACGACTTGAAGCGAAAGATTGGCATTGTGCCACAAAACGTAGCCGTTTTTGAGGAACTTACGGTGCGTCAAAACATCGATTACTTCTGCGCACTATACGTGCATAACAAAACAAAGCGTGCCGACCTTGTAGAAGAGGCTATCGCCTTTGTCGGCCTCGAAGACTACACCAAGTTTCGCCCCCGAAAGCTTTCGGGGGGCTTGTTGCGGCGCCTTAACATTGCCTGCGGCATTGCCCACAAACCCGAGTTAATCTTTTTCGATGAGCCTACGGTGGCGGTAGACCCACAAAGCCGCAATGCCATTCTCGAAGGCATCAAACGCCTCAATGCGCAAGGCTCGACCGTAGTCTACACAAGCCACTACATGGAAGAGGTTGAGGATATTTGCACACGAATTATGATCATGGATCAGGGGCATGCACTGGCAATCGGAACGAATGACGAATTGAAAGCGATGATTGGCACAGGCGAACGCATCCGCGTCGAGATAGATGCTCTTGACGAAGCAGCCCTTACCGCCCTGCGCGCCTTGCCCACCGTTATCGATGCGATGTTCGACGGTACCACCCTGCAAGCACGCTGCGGCAACGGTACACACAATGTGGCCGACGTGCTAGCCGTTCTCGCAGAGCACAACGTGGCCACCGGTCGCATCTATGCAGAGCCGCCGACACTCAACGACGTGTTTCTTGAAATAACCGGCAAAGAGCTACGAGACTAGGGGACACCATGTGGAACGTCTTCAAGGGCACTCTTGCGGTGCTCGTACGAACTCGGGAGTTGTTTATCTGGGCGCTCATATTCCCCATACTGCTCTCAACTATGTTCTTATTCATGTTCACGAACCTTGATAGTGCAACAGCATTCAAACCCATACCCACTGCCGTAGTGGATAACGACCACTACGCCAAAGCCGCACAGTTCTCAAGCACCATTGAGCAACTCGCCGAGCCGGGCGAGGGCCAACTGCTGGATGTACACACCTACAATACCCTCGACGAGGCAAAAGGCGCACTGGAAAGCAATGAAGTAGCAGGTATTCTGTCGATCAATGCTGAAGGAGCCCCCCTCTTGTCGGTGGCAGCCACTTCCGGTGGCCTTAACATGGGGCAAATCAACCACACCATCCTCAATACCGTGGTTGATACCTACATGCGCAACGCCGACCTACTTAAGACCATTGCTCAGGACAACCCCCTAGCGCTTGTTGACCCAACAGCCGTAGAAGAAGCACTTTCTCACGAAAGCGCCACCAAGCAAGTGTCGCTCACCCTTTCTACTCCCGTCCAATCGGTACGCTACTACTACGCGCTGCTGGGTATGGCTTGCCTCTTTTGCTCTCAGATTGGCCTTATCGCCATCTGCAAAACACAGCCAAACCTCTCACCCCTCGGAGCACGACGTGCCCTTGGGGCAATCAGTCGCAGCAAAACACTTGCAGCAACGCTGGGTGCAAGTTGGGTTGTAGCGTTTGGGTGCCTGGTTGCAGCATTTTTGTATATGCGCTTCGTCGCAGGCATCGATTTTGCCGGACGCGAGGGTGCCTGCATCGTGGCGTTAGCCGTTGCGGCTCTGTTCACCACCGCATTCGGCACCTTCTTGGGCTCGCTTCCTAAGGTGAACATGCATGTTAAAACAGGCTTAGTCACCACTGCCACCTGCTTGCTATCGCTGTTCGCTGGGCTATACGGAGAACCGTGCATGGAACTTGCCGACAGCATAGCGCGTGCCTTCCCTCTTTTTGCGAGCCTTAATCCTGCCAAAGTCGTAACCGATGCCTTCTACAGCTTGTATTACTACGATTCGCTCACACCCTATTTCGGAAAGCTGGGCATTCTGATAGCCATGACTGCCGTGTTGTTCGCTCTCTCGTCCCTTTTCATAAGGAGGCAGCGCTATGCAAGCCTTTAAGTGCGCCTTGCGCATTGTACTTAGTCACCCCGTATACCTGCTCGTCTATGTCGTATTTTTGGGCACCATGGGAGTGTTTATAGCCTCAAGCATCAATACCGGATCGACCGAGGAGAATTTCGACGCCGCGAAGGCTCCGTTCGCAGTAATTGACCATGATCAAAGCGAGCTTTCGCAAAGTGTGATCTCGTTTCTGGGAAATAATGCTGAGCAGGTTGCTGTTGCCGACGATTCCTTTGCTATGCAAGATGCGGTTGCTACCGGAATGGTACGTTATCTACTCGTTATACCTGAGGGATATGGCAGCTCATTTATAAAGGCAGCCCATACGGGAAGTGTTCAGCCTATGTTAGAAGCAACATTTAGCTTCAACACTATGAGTGGCCAGCTAATTGACGAACAGGTGAATCAGTACCTTGGATTGGTTCGTAGCGCAGCCGTACTTGAACCCGACGCTTCGGTGGCAAGCGTGCTCGCCCGTGCCAACGCTGCCGTTGGCACGAAAGCAGATGTCGAAGTGGTACCAACAACCAGCGGAGCCATCCCTGGCGACCGCTTCGCCTTCTACCTGCAATGGAGCACGTACACTATGACGGCATCCATTGTCGTATGCGTAGGTTTGTTAATGAGCGCGTTCAATCGCACCGACGTAAAAAGACGCAATCTTGTAGCACCCTTGAGTAGCTTGCAGGTGGGATTACAAAAAGCGGCAGCTTGCCTGCTGATTACCACGCTGGTATGGGCTGTTGCTTGCGGTATTGGCTTAACGGCATTTGGGCACACGCTCGATGGGGTGCCACCATCGGCTATCGCGCTCACTCTTTTCAGCGCGTTCGTATTTTCGCTCGTGCCCCTCTCCATCGGCTTCCTACTAGGACAGCTTGGTGTAAGCGAAATGGCAGCAAACGCCGTAGGCAACATACTGGGTATGGTAATGTCGTTTCTCGGCGGAGCTTGGATTAGCATCGAACTACTTCCCGACGAAGTTCAAATGTTCGCGCACTTCATGCCTACGTACTGGTACAACGATGCCGTAACCCAAGCGGTTCATCTTACCGAAGTAACCTCTCACACCATAGCCCCTATCTTGGGCAATGTAGGCATCGTAGCTCTGTTTGCGGTGACATTGTTTGCCGTAGCACTTGCCGCCGGGCGACTTCACTTAAAAAGTGCAGAGGCCGGTGGAAACGCTGCCGCAAGCACGATGGCAGTTTAGCAGCAAAGCAGAGCGAACCATATCTTAGAGTGCCTCGTCAGACACAAGTTGGCCAGGCACTCTTGCTACGAGAGCACAATACCGTCGTAAGCAGGAATGCGCCACAACAAATAGACGGTCGTGTTGCGAACCAGACGGGCCACGCGAAGCAACGGACCCGATGCGGCGGCTTCGGCATAAGCACCCTCAGCACAGGAAGCTTCGCGTGTTCGCCCCATATCTTCAAACCAAACGCTCGGTCCACGGGAAAACGGAACACGCGTGCCATAGAGTTGAGTTTCCGATGAGGGGAGTACCTCTGACCTATCTGAC
>JAEWYG010000097.1 GCA_023395755.1 Actinomycetes bacterium
CGTCAAGATTTGTCCCGCCAACGTATTCACCTCTTTCGGTGGTGGCAAAGCGCGCGGCATCGAAGTGGTAACCAACAAGACCCTCCAAGCAAGGGAGCACGTGTCATGAGCCAGGAGAAGCAAACGAAAACAGCAACGCAACAGGGAGACCGCATAACGAAAGCACGCATCATAACGCTGAGTTTGGTGTTCGTAGCGGTCATTGTCTCCCTCGCCTTCGATACCGGGCTGGGTACTCCCTCGGCATTTGGCATCGGGCAATTCTTCTTGCTGTGTCCTCTGGGCGGAATCGAAGCACTCCTCGCCAGCAAAGCATTCGTGCCGGTCACCCTTATCTCACTTGTCATTGTGGCAGCGTTCGCCCTACTGTTCGGACGCGCCTGGTGCGCCTGGGGCTGCCCAGCACCTACCATACGAAAATTCTTCAAGCGAAACCCGACAGCTATGGTCGATACCGGGAGTGCGGAAAGCATCAAAGCTAACGAACAGTCCCCTTGTACGCTATCTAACAATCAACAAGCCTGCTCGGCGGCGGGCGAAACAAAAAGTCTTGTTGCCAAGCTGCTCCATCTGGGCCACGATAAGCGTACCTGGGCACTCGGAATTGTTTTAATAGTTACCCTTATTGCGGGCATCCCCCTGTTTTGTCTCATATGTCCCATCGGGTTAACTTTTGGCACCGTTGGCTCGCTTTGGCACCTCATCGTGGACAAGCAGGTAACCTTATCGGTGGTCGTATTTCCCGCTGCACTCCTTATCGAGCTGGTGGTGTATCGCAAATGGTGCATGAACCTGTGTCCTATTGCCGGGCTGCTTAACGTGTTTGGTCAGTTTGCCCCTCTTTTTCGCCCTCGAGTCGATACCTCCACTTGCATGCGCTCGTCAAAGGGTAAACCTTGCAACGTCTGCACAGCAGTCTGTACCGAACACATTGATCTACATGCAAAAGACACTGCGCTACAACTAGGCGAATGCACCCGCTGCGGCGAATGCGTTAAGCACTGCCCCACCGGCTCTGTGCGCATCAAGATCAAATCGACAAAGAGCGAATCTCCGCTGTCGAATATATCAACAGCGGAAGACGAGCAAGAATCGCGCGCTGGCTAAAACATACGTAAAGACTATTTTTACTTTGCCAGAAAGTCGAGTAGTTCCTGGCGTGTATGCACATCAAGTTTCGTATAAATGGCACGTAGATGAGACCGCACCGTGTTTTTTGAAATAACGAGGTTGTCGGCAATCCAGTTAGCGCTGCGACCCTGCGCAAACAAGTCCAACACCTCCAGCTCACGCGCCGATAAACCGTAATGCACATCCGCAGCGCGTTCGACACCTACCACAACTGCACCAGTATGCTCGGACGAACATCCCGCAACATTTATCCCCGTCGCAGGAAACATGTCCTGTTCTTGCTTTCTGCCAGCAAAATCAACCGACCACGCCATAACACGCTTGAGGTCTATTTCGGGAAGCACATACACCAAAACTACGATAACCATGAACGCCAGCGCGATACCCGTGCCCATACGCACTACTGCATCGCCATAGTAAGGCGCCAAAGCTGCCCCGCCAGCCCAGCCAACGGTGGATGCAAGAAAATACACACCCTGACCAATAGCGAACAAGCGCACCGGCGAAAAATCGTAACGAAAAGCAAGGTATGCCATAAAACAAGAGAATACAAGCCACAAGCTTTCTTTACCTACGCTAAGAAAGGCAATATCAAAACTGAAGCACGTGGCCAGCATCATAGCTACACCCAACACCATAAGCGCCGAATATACCTGACGTGCGCCACGAACAGCATCGCCACGGTTTACCACATAGGCAATCAAAACACCTATCACACCGACACACAACACAATAATGCCGCCCTCGCGAGCAAATACCTCAGTAGGCACAAGAGCACTCGATATACCCTTGCCAATACCCGCCGTCAGCGCCACCAATGCCGAAGCAACAACCAACTTCCGATAGACACGACGCTCAGGCGAGCGACGATCAAGACCTTCACCTGCGGTAGAAGTTTCTGCCTGAAACGGATCGCTCACGCCCATTACTAGCAGGAGCGCCGATATAAGCGGAAGTGCAGCAAGGTAGAATAACCGCAGTTCGGGAGGAATACCCACTCCCACAAAGTACAACAGTGACGCGAACACCAGCGCAATAGCACCCGCCGTCAGCGAATCACCCAGCGACACGGAACCATAGAGGCGACCCACCTTCAGGCATAAGAACGAGGTGCCCACTCCCGTAAACACCGCCGCCAGAAAGAAAAAAATGCCGGCACCCATAATCACTGAAAATCCTAGCAGAATGGTAGACAGTCCCGCAAATGCACCAAAACCAATTACGACAGACCTTCGATCAACAAGCCGCGTAACGCGCTTCCATGCCAAGGCCGCCACAAACATAGATGCAGCAATGCCCAACGTTGAAAACAAATACATCTGCAGCACGTTTGACGTCTGATCACCCGCGGGGAACATGCGCATAATCTCCGTAGAGTTATAACATAGCCAAATCCAAGCCCACCATGCTCCCAAGCCAAGAAACCTCAGATTAGGCCATTGCTCCGCCAGAGGCGACACGCGATCTTCATATTCGACTTTCCCTAAACCCTCTGATCGACGCGGCATTGCATGCCCTCCTTGGTCCAACCCACATTCATGGTATCACTTACAATAAGAAATGAGATACGCGCATCTATGTCGGTCAAACGTAACACTTAGTATCAAATTTACAAACGAGGGCAAAAGCCTCTGGGACTCTTTATTATCCCTTAAGCCCCCAGCATTATTCGGATAATTTCGTCGTTGGTGCCACGCATTCCGTCACGGCCGAGACGGGCAATGTTGTCGATGGTGTTCTCAACACCCTTTTTTATAATACCGTCTCCTCCGTAGAACTGCTGACCATCCCGATACATGACATAGCCCAAAATACCCGCGTTTACCGAAACCGATATCTTGGCAGCACACGACGGTTTAGCACCGTCGCATACCATTCCCGCAACAATAGAAAGCGCATTAACCACCGCGTGACATACATCTTCATAGCCACCACCATCTAGATACGCGATGCCCGCGCCTGCTGCAGCACCAGCACAAACCGCTCCACAAAACGCCGATAGTCGACCAATACCTGTCTTTTGATGTATTGCTACCAAATTTGACAACACAAGCGCCCGGTATAACTGTTCATCAGTACTGTCCAGTTCGCGAGCATATTCTATAACGGGAACCGACACGGTAATACCCTGGTTACCACTACCCGAATTAATAACTACCGGCAGCTCGCAGCCGCTCATACGAGCATCGGACGCAGCAGCAGCCCGCGCACAAGCGCGCACCTTAACATCGCTACCATAAGAACGCATCATAACGCTGCCAATATTCGCGCCCCAATCACCCTTCAACCCCTCATTGGCAACAGCGGTATTGCAGGAAATTTGTCGATCTAGCAAATCGCGCACGTCATCTACCTGCACAGTCATAGCAAAGTCCCAGATGCTTGCCATAGTAAGCACGCTGCGGTCGGTTAATCCTTCAGCCGTGCCAACCTCGGAGGCCAGAGCCACATCAAGAAGCACCTGTCCGTCGCACTCCTCATGTACGATGTTCGTATGATAGTCGGCAATGCGCACCCGCGCCTCGTGTTCGTCCCGAGTATCAAATACGTGCACCACTACATCAAAATCTATCGTATCGTCGGTGCGCTTTACTTCGATAGGAGTGTTGTTCAAATAGGCAGCAACAGCACGTATCTCCTCGGCATTCACGTCCGCTATAACCTCAAGTTTGCGCTCGGGCCGCCCCGCCACAATACCCGCAGCAGCTGCCGCTTCAATACCCTTCAACCCGCCCGTATGTGGGACAACCACACTTTTCGCATTTTTAATAATGCTGCCACTTGCTTCAACAAATACGCGATCTGGCACTACACCTAACAACTCACGGGCGCGAGCAGCAGCCAGCGCAATGGCAATAGGCTCGGTACATCCCATCGCAGCCACAAGTTCTTCGTTCAAAATAGCAAGGTAAGCGCCATAGCGCCCGTCAGATTCTTCCACCAAAAACCTTCCCTTCCACCGATCAACCCATCATAGCATGCGGCAGAGCGCTATCGTTTAGGGGGAAATTGTAAAGGCAAGCATCACTACTGCAATCTATAATAAGAAAATGAGTAAGATAAAGATGAAAGCTAAGTCAGAAGATCGTGAAAGGTAAAGGGATGCAGCGGCATACGTATGTGATCGACCATGATTACCGCATCATATACTTCGATAAAGCCACCAAGCATTTGTTTCCCCGCGCTCAAGAAGGTGGGTTTTGCTACGAATTATTCCGTGGAATGGAAAGACCCTGCGAAGACTGTCCCTGGCATCCCGATCAGCCCAATCTTGCCACACAAACCCTCATCTTTAGTCCCGAGCACGATCAATGGTACGAAATAACTCACCTGGAATTAGACTGGTTTGAGCAAGGTTCTTGCGTATTGTTCTCAGGAAAGCCCATCGACGACCAGAGTCGAGGTCTATTTGCTTCACTCGGAGAACTCTCGTCCTACGATGCCCTGTTCGAACTCAATTTGAACGACAATACCTATAAGATACTATACCAAGATTCTAGCAAGCACGACACATCCCCGTCATCTGGAAAAATTGATCCTCTTACGGTGGAGACGTTAAGCCATCGAATTCACCCTGACGACAGGCTTCCCTTTAAGGAATTCTGGAACTTTAACACCCTGCTTGATCGTATCGAAAAAGCAAAAGGCGCACTACATAGCGAATTTCGCAGATTACTACACAACGGAACGTGGAGCTGGACCACCCAAACTGTCGTATCAGCAAAACGGGGGAAACGGAGCGAGCCTACTGTTTTTTGCTTCATTTCTCAT
>JAEWYG010000151.1 GCA_023395755.1 Actinomycetes bacterium
CAATGACGGCCGCCTCAAGACGTTCAAAAAGGACGGCAAGAAGGTAACCTGTGAGATCATAGACGGCCGTCGCAGAAGGCTCGGGCTGGCTGCCTGAGCAAGTCCAAGAATCCTGCCGCACCCCCAACTTGCACCAACTTCTGTATAAAGAGTATTTTTTCATGCAGAAAAACCTACAGGATGGTACAAATAGCCAGGACAGAGTAAACCTGCTGTGTTGCCGGGCGGTTCAGGAAGCCACCCGTGCAAACAGTGGCCACAAAACCTAAGGAGACCAGCTTTAATGCCCGTTGCGTTAAGCCTTGTGCTTGTCCTGTTCTTCCTGCTTATGAATGCGTTTTTTGTTGTTGCTGAATTTGCTTTGGTGCGAATTCGTAAATCTCAAGTAGAGATTCTCGTCGATGAGGGACGTTCGGGTGCTCAGTACACCAAACTCGTTGCCGAAAACGTGAATGCTTATTTGTCCGCGTGCCAGTTGGGAATTACACTGGCTTCCCTTGCGCTAGGCTGGTTGGGTGAGCCAGCTGTATCTGCTCTTATTTCGCCTTTGCTTTCGGCCTTCGGTTTGCCGGAGGCGGTTATTCATGCTATCGCCATAGCAGTTGGCTTCATCATTATTACTGCGTTGCATATTGTGGTGGGTGAACTTATTCCCAAGTCGTTGGCTATCTTTTCTACGGAACGCTGGGCACTGTTTACTGCTACGCCGCTGGTGTGGTTCTATCGCATTACGTATCCCGTCATGTGGTTGTTTAATTCTATTACGAACGGTGTAATGAAGTTGTTGGGCCATGATGTTGCAAATGAGCACGAGGTGTACACCGATGAAGAGATTAAGTTGCTCATTGACGAAAGTACCGAAAGTGGGTTGATTGATCCTGAGCAAAATGAGTACGTAGACAACATTTTCGACCTGGGCGACAAAGACGCAGAGGCCATTATGACGCCGCGTACTGACGTGATTTGTTTGGATTTGGAAGATTCGCTTGAAGAGAACATGGAGCTTATTCGCCAGTACAAGTACACACGTTATCCCGTTTGTCGTGGTAGTAAAGATCGCATTGTCGGATTTGTGCACGTAAAAGATCTCTATACCATGCCAGCAGAAAGCACGATGGACGATTTGCGTATTCGTACGATTCAAGCTGTTCCCGAAGGTATCGCTATTGCCAAGCTGTTGCAGGTGCTGCAAGAGAAACGTACGAAAATTGCCGTGGTTATCGACGAGCATGGTGGCACGTCGGGCATCGTTACTATGAGTGACATTATGGAACAGATTGTTGGTCGTATTGACGACGAGTATCGTCATGGCGAAGATCATGGTGTGGTTGAGTTGGAGGATGGTAGCCTACTGGTTGATGGTTCGATGCCAGTAGATGAGGTAGAAGAACTTATTGGCTTTAAGCCCGTCGAGGCGGAAGAGTGTGAGACTGCGGGCGGCTTGTTGCTATCGTTATTCGACCGTATTCCCAACGAAGGCGACACGGTGGCCGTGGAGGATGAGGGTAACAAAGCGACGTTTACCGTGCTTGATATGGATCGCCATCGCATCGACAAAATTCGTGTGATAGTTGAGCATGTAGCAAAGGACGAGCAGGACAGTAAGTAACGAATCTGTGGCCTGCGAGACAAAGAGCGTTTGAGGTTGAGGGGAATCGAGGCAACTGTGTCGGTTCCCCTTTTGTCAACCTATAACCCCTTCTTTTGTGGTGAGGGGGAAGGGTTAGGAAACTTTTACGCCCGTGAAACGCTCGGCGTTGTGCCAGAGCATGTCTTCCAGTCGATCGTCGCTGAATCCGAGTGAAGTAAACGTATCGTATTCGTGCACAGGATCCCACATGGGGAAATCTGACCCGAACATAACGCGTTCGGTTCCCCAGAGGTTCACCAGCTCTTTTGTACGTCGGTTTCCTAGGTACATCATCGAGCTGGATACATCGATGAATACGTTTTCGTCGTGAAGTAGGTCATAACCGATTTCCGGAAGTGACCAGCCGCCGAAGTGGGCTGCATCGACTACGAGATTGGGGAAGGTGTGCAGGATGTTCTTGAGGCGACGGGGGTGTGAAAAGTCGGTGCGATAGTCGCCGGTATGAACAATAAGCGGTAGACGCCCGGCAATAATTTCATAGACATTCATGAGTCGTGGGTCGTCCATGTCCACTTTTTGCGTGTCGGGATGCAGCTTCATACCGCGTAGTCCCATGTTTAGGGCGCGCTCTATTTCGACCTCGGGATTTTCTAGATCTTGGTGCATGGCCATGAATCCGATAAATTCGGGATGTTGCTGACATTGCTGGGCAATGAAGTTGTTGATAGTGGCAACGCCACTTGGTTTTGTGGCTACCGAGTGCACTACAAAATGCGTGATAGGTGCGCGCTGCTGTGAGGAGAGCAGATGATCGGAGGTGCCCTGACCATACATGCCTACCAAGTAAAAATCGCCAACAGCGTCGACGGCACGCTCTGCGATTTTGTCGGGATAAATGTGGGCATGCATATCGATGACGGCCATAGACGGGCTCCTTCGCTTTTCTGTTGCGGGATTGATTGTACTGCACCTTCATTGCGCGCGCATTAACCAGTATGTCCAAGTTGGCGGCCTTTTGGGAGATGCGAATCAACTCTGCGAATCAGCTTTGTTGGGCGTAGTTACGTATGCCCTGCGATTATTTCTTTATTTCCGCAGGTTCTCTCGCGTGGATGGGTTCCCCTAGCTATAATAGCGATCACGTAACGAAACGCCGCTTTGCAGGCGGTGGTCGCAGATAATGATGAAGGAGTCTCGCACATGGCATTCTATTTCGATGAGCCGTCCCGCACATTCAACGAGTACCTACTCGTTCCCGGTTATTCATCTGCCGAGTGTACTCCTGCTGAGGTGAGCCTAAAGACACCGCTGGTGAAGTATCGTCGCGGTGAAGAACCTGCTGTTTCCCTGAATATTCCCATGGTGTCTGCCATCATGCAATCGGTGTCTGATGACGGTATGGCTATTGCGCTTGCTACTGAGGGCGGTATGTCGTTTGTTTTCGGATCGCAGACCATCGAGAATCAAGCAGCTATGGTTGCTCGTGTGAAGGATTATAAGGCTGGTTTTGTTACTAGTGATGCGAACCTCTCTCCCGACATGACTTTGGCCGATGTTGTGGCCATGAAGGAAGAGTACGGTCATTCAACCATGCCCGTTACGCATGATGGCTCGGCTCATGGCAAGCTGTTAGGTATTGTTACCGGTCGCGATTATCGTCTGTCTCGTATGTCGATGGATGAAAAGGTAGCCGACTTCATGACGCCGCGCGAGAGCATGATTGTGGCGCCTATGGACACCAGCCTAAAAGTTGCCAACGATATTATTTGGGACAACAAGTTGAATTCGCTTCCTATCGTGAACGACGACGACTGCTTGGTGTATATGGTGTTTCGTAAGGACTACGACTCTCACAAGTCGAACCCCAACGAGATGCTGGACTCCCATAAGCGCTATCAGGTAGGTGCGGGTATCAACACACGCGATTATGCCGAGCGTGTGCCAGCGCTGGTGGAGGCTGGTGCCGATGTGCTGTGTATCGACAGCTCTGAGGGCTATTCCGACTGGCAGAAGTTCACGCTGGAGTGGGTACGCGAGCACTATGGCGACACGGTGAAGGTGGGCGCGGGCAACGTAGTTGACGCGGAAGGCTTCCGCTTCCTAGCTAATGCGGGTGCCGACTTCATCAAAATTGGCATAGGTGGCGGCTCTATCTGTATTACGCGCGAGCAGAAGGGCATTGGCCGCGGTCAGGCTACGGCTACCATCGAGGTGGCGCGTGCGCGTGACGAGTACTTTGAGGAGACGGGTGTTTACATTCCCCTTTGTTCCGACGGTGGCATTGTGTACGATCATCATTTGACGTTGGCCTTGGCCATGGGTGCCGACTTCGTCATGCTGGGTCGCTATTTCGCCCGTTTCGACGAGAGCCCCACGAACAAGGTGAACGTAAACGGCTCCTACATGAAGGAATACTGGGGCGAGGGAAGCGCTCGTGCACGTAACTGGCAGCGTTATGACCTAGGTGGCGACAAGAAGGGTATGTCGTTCGAAGAGGGTGTCGATAGCTATGTTCCCTACGCCGGAGCGCTAAAGGATAACGTGGCGCTGACGCTTTCTAAGGTGAAGTCTACCATGTGTAACTGTGGTGCCATCACCATTCCTGAACTGCAGGAAAAAGCAAAGTTGACCGTGGTGTCGTCCACCTCCATCGTTGAAGGCGGTGCGCACGACGTGCTGTTAAAGGACAAGACGCCCTACGTGAGCGGAGCTATTCACTAAAGCATGTTTTGTCGGCCCTCTAGGTAGGGCGATATAAAATAAAATAGATAGTATGTAAGTAAGCCCGGAGACAATTCTTCGGGCTTACTTACATAAGAGGTTTTGAACAATGCTTGGAGTGCGCAAGCGTTTTGCTTGGGAAATTGATTATGGAGCTGGCTTTATCTATCACGTGCCTCCACGCTAGGATTTGCCCTAATAATTGCGTGCAGCTCGTCGATATAGCGGAGTAGCAACTCGTTGGGGCGTCGTTCGCTATGCATAATGTAGCCTACCTGCATGCGCTCATCAACATCGAGAGGGATACTTACAATGCCGGTTTGCATTTCAGCTGAAAGCACGCCGGTTGAAATGGTGTATCCGCTATGGCTGGTCAAGAGATTGGTAAGCGTGCCGCGGTCGGAAATGCGGATATTACGCTTGTGGGGTAGATTGCTTAAGGGCTCTTCTGAATAGTAAAACGAATTCGTGGTTCCTTGTTCAAAAGAATAGCGCGGGTAGTTGGTGAGATCTTCTGGTGTGAGTAGTTTTGCACTTGCAAGCGGATGATGCTCTCCAACAAATACATGTACGTGTGCGTCGAACAGAGGAGCGTAGGACACTTCAGCATCATTGAAAGCTTTTTGCAGTACGCGTCGATTAAAGGTGTCGGTATAAAGGATGCCTACTTCACTACGAAAAGTACGCACATCATCGATAATTTCGGCGGTAGTACTCTCGCGAAGAATGAATTCGTATTCGTCGCCGTCGCAGGCCTCAATTACATTCACGAATGCCTGTACACTGAATGCGTAGTGTTGGGTAGAAACCGCTAGACGCAGGTGGGTGTCGCTGCCGGTGGCGTAGCGATGTTCAAGCATGTCGGCCTGCTCGATTACCTGGCGCGCGTATCCCAACAACTCAGTGCCGTCATTAGTGAGGGTGACGCCGCGGTTGCTGCGTGTGAAAACCGTAATGCCCAACTCCTGCTCGAGCTCTTTGATGGCGGTTGAGAGGTTTGATTGTGAAGCGTAGAGGTTTTGTGCTGCAGCATTGATGGAGCCATATTCTGCAATGGCAATAAGGTAGCGAAGCTGCTGAAGAGTCATGGGCGCGTCCTTTTGTAGCCAGCGGTGACATTCTAAGAGTTATTCTACCCGGCTATCGCTATTGCAGATAGCATGTCATCAAAACATCGAATTACCTTTTTGGTTGCCTATGCTGCGTATTCGTGGTTTCATACAATACGCTGTTCATGTGGCTGGTAACGGAATTGCCATGCGGATATTTTTTGAATAGCAAGCAAAGAGCGAGATAAAGCGAGGAGTAACCATGGCGAAGGATATCCCCAACGATCAGAAGTACTACGATCCGGAGATTGAATGCATGCCGCGGCCGGAACTTGAGGCGCTGCAGTTGCAACGCCTGAAAGATATGGTGGCCTACGCATACGAAAACACAGTGTATTACAAGCGGGCGTTTGATGAGGCCGGGGTTGTGCCGGGTGATATTGAAACGCTTGACGATTTGTCGAAGTTTCCGTTTATTGACAAGAAGACGGAACGCGAAACGCAGCACGTAGGTAGTTTCTTCGGGGAAATGTGTTCAGTACCTGAAGAGGAAGTCATTTTTATGGCTACCTCGTCTGGTTCTACCGGTGTTCCTACGGTTAGTCCCTTTACGCAGGAAGACTTTGACCTGTGGCAAGACACCGAGGCCCGGTTGTTTTGGCAGGCCGGCATGCGCCCGAGCGATCGCTATGTGCATGCACTCAACTTTGCGTTGTACGTAGGCGGCCCCGACGTTATTGGAGCGCAGCGTTTAGGTGCGCTCGCTATATGGGTAGGAGCTGTGCCGTCTGATCGCCTATTGTTCGTGCTGAAGCAATACCAGCCCACGATAATCTGGACGTCTCCTTCGTATGCCTGGCATTTGGGTGAGATAGCCAAAGAAAAGGGGTACGATCTCAAGGTTGATTTTAGTATTCATACTATTATCGTTGCTGGTGAAGCGGGAGGTTCTGTTAAGTCGACGCGCGAGAGTATCGAGAATCTGTGGGGCGCGAAGGTTGTAGATTTTTACGGGCTGTCAGATATTTACGGAGCCTGCGCTGCCATGTGTGAGGCAAAGGATGGCTTGCATATTGTCGAGGATCAAATTCTTGTTGAGACGGTTGATCCTGTTACGGGAGAGATACTAGCTCCCGGCGAAACCGGTGAGCTGGTATACACCACGCTTATGAAGAAGGCGCGACCCATGATTCGCTTCCGTACGGGAGATATTGGTCGGGTGAGTATTGATATGTGTTCGTGTGGACGCACCTTGGCACGCATTCACATTACGGGACGCAAAGATGAAATGTTCATCGTTAGTGCCGTAAATGTATTCCCGACCGACATAGAATATGTGATACGGGGGCTTGAGGGGCTTACGGGCGAGTATTCCATTCGTGTATACGAGCAGGACTTCACGTGCAAGTACGAGGTGTCGGTGGAGCGTTCACTTGGTAGCGATGAGCCTTACGACGTGGTGGCAAGCCGCACAATGACGGCCATCAAGGCCCATGTAGGCGTACGTCCGCAGAAGGTTATCGTGTATGATGCGGGCAAGCTAGGAACATCGTCCGAGCACAAGGCATCGCGCTTTATTGACGAGCGTGGCTGCACAACGCGATAGGGAGAGGCTAAGCTATGACAGAACAAACAACTTTCGCCGTTTCTGGTCAGCACTACCTGTTTAACGTGCAGACATTCGCTCATACGGTGTTGGCG
>JAEWYG010000185.1 GCA_023395755.1 Actinomycetes bacterium
TCCGTCAGCCAAGCGTACTATTGTCATGCGTGTAAAAGAAACGGCGGACGACTACCGCCTGTTCCCCGATCCCGATCTCGCTCCCTGTAATCTTTCGGATGAATTTATTGAGAGCGTGCGCGTGAAGCTGCCTGAATTACCCGATAGACGAGCTGCTCGTTTTGAGCAGGAATTCTCTCTTTCCGCCTATGATGCGCGTCATCTGGTAGAGCATCGCGAAACGGCTAACTTCTTCGAAGTCTGCATGGAGTTTGCAGGCGAGCAAGCAAGTGTGTTGGCGAAGTCGACGGCGAACCTCGTGATCAACGATATTGCCGCATATCTAAATGCACACGAGGGTACGGTTCTTGCGGATACTCCTCTTACGCCTGAGCGCGCTGTTGCGTTGGTAAAGATGACGGTTGAGGATGTTATTTCTTCCAAGCAAGCTAAAGAGGTGTTCTCTGCTGTTCTCGATGAGGACAAAGATCCCGCTGAGATCGTGGCTGAGCGCGGTATGGAGCAGGTGTCCGACACCGGTGCTATCGAGGCGGTTGTCGATGCTGTGCTTGCTGCCAACCCTGATAAAGTTGAGCAGTATCGTGGTGGCAAAACTGGTCTCATAGGCTTTTTCGTGGGTCAGTGTATGAAGGAAATGCGTGGTCAGGGCAATCCGAAAGTAATTAACGAGCTGCTGGAGCGAAAACTCGCTTAGACGCTGTAGTGGAGCGGTTGGCTTGTTTTGCCACCGCTCCTTTCTTTTTCGCCCTCAAGTGATGAAGCGGCGAAGGAATTCTTGATGAGAATATGCAGTGCTACGACATCTTCCTGGGCGAGGAAAGGGATCTTTTGACTCTCAACGACCTATTGGTGTCCATTACGGGTACCATCAATGATTTTATGTACACGTATATCTTAGTGTTCTTACTGGTAGGTACGGGTATCTATTTCACCATTCGTACAAAAGGTGTGCAGTTTCGCTACCTCAAAGATATGTTTACGGTACTGACAGAAAAGAAGCACGTCGCCGGCGGTAAGAGTGTGTCGGCGTTTCAAGCGCTTATGGTATCCACGGCGAGCCGCGTGGGTACGGGTAACATTGCGGGTATCGCTACGGCAATTGCCCTGGGTGGACCGGGCGCTGTGTTTTGGATGTGGCTTATGGCACTTATTGGTGGTGCGTCGGCATTCGTTGAGTCTACGCTGGCTCAGATGTATAAGGTGCGAGGCAAAGACGGCGAGTTCCGTGGTGGTCCTGCCTATTATATTCAGCAGGCTATCGGAAAGCGCTGGCTGGGCATCGTGTTTGCTCTTGCGCTTATCGTGTGTTTCGCCTATGGCTTCAATGCGCTGCAGTCCTACAATATGAGTTCAGCGCTGGAATATTACATTCCAGGTTATGCCGAAACGAAAGCCCCCCTTGCTCTTGCTATCGTGCTGTCGGCGCTTACGGCTTTCGTTATATTCGGCGGAACGCATCGTGTCAGCTTTCTATCGTCTATCATCGTGCCGATTATGGCTCTTGCTTATATCGCATTGGCTTTATTCGTTACAATAACGCATCTCGGTGATATCCCGGCGGTGTTCTCGCTCGTTTTTGCCTCGGCGTTTGACTTCCAGTCTATTACAGGTGGGTTTGCAGGCTCGGTGGTGGTTATTGGTATAAAGCGAGGCCTGTTCTCTAACGAGGCCGGTATGGGCTCGGCACCAAATGCCGCTGCTGCGGCAAGCGTGTCGCATCCCTGCAAACAAGGCTTAGCGCAGACGCTCTCGGTTTTCATTGACACGCTGGTTATCTGCACATGTTCAGCCATGATGGTGCTGGTATTCTTCGTTAATGGTGACCCGGGCAACTTAAATGGCATGCCACTGGTGCAGCAATCGGTAAACTCTTCGGTGGGAGAGTTCGGTATTCATTTCATCACCTTCGCTATCTTTGCTTTTGCGTTTTCGAGTCTTATCGGCAACTATTTTTACGCTGAGAGCAATATTAAATTCATTCATGACAGCCCCTTGCTGCTGAATGCGTTTCGTGTGACCTGTCTTATCGCTATCTTTCTCGGTGCGCAGTCAAGTTTTGATCTGGCGTGGAACTTCGCCGATATCGTTATGGGTATCATGGCGTTCATTAATATCGTGTCTATCTTGTTTTTGGGTAAATGGGCATTACGTGCGCTTGACGACTATTCTGAGCAGCGTAGGCGTGGTGTAGATCCTGTATTCGTGGCAGATTCTATCGAGGGCTTACCTCCAACTCAATGCTGGCATGAGACTCCCGAGGAACTGCACGAACACGATGCGCAGCTGCACGAACACGCCGAAAGGTAAAGACTATTGCGGTGGCGTGCGCCTAGTTGGGCTTGTGCGCGTAACAAGTTGGCTCAAACTAGCCTTGTATGCGAATGGGTTGTGGGTTCGTGTTAGGATGAATGCGTAGAGAGGTATCAACGAAAGGGCGGCACATGAATGACGAGAACCGACGTCCGGGGGACTGGCAACGGCGTGACCTGCGCGAGAACGCAAACGTTCTTATTGATGAGAAGCCTCCTAGTGACAAGAAATGGTATCAGCAGACGTTCTGGATCATCTTCTTCGTGCTGATATTCTGGCCGGTTGGCCTGGTGCTTCTGTGGAAGAGTAATTGGAACGTTGTGGTGAAGATACTCCTTACGCTCTTCGTGGCGTTTACCGTATATTTCTGGTGGGCTGCGTCGCAAGCGGTTATGCAATTGCAGGCATAAGGGCTAAAACGCCCGTCTTTTACGTCAGATAAATTATGATTACCGCACCGCACGGCCACTCTTTGCGATTTTTTGGCATGTTGTTCCATGGGAGCCGCTTGTGTCTTACCGTTGCGCTATCATTTCTAACGAAAAAAATGATCAGCAAGATATAGGTTAGGCAAGGTAAACAATATGACACGCTTTTTAGGTGACTACGTTTCCATCTTTACAGGCTACGGGTTCGACGAGAAGGAAAAACCCTATCTCAGCATCAATGATATTGATGCTGCTAGGTGCATGCGCTACCCCGTGCTAGGTAAGACGTTTTCGCTGCGCCGCCTGCCGCGGCGGCGCTGCGTCGGACACTTCGATTTGGCTACGGGGGAGGCGCAGGCGTGTCCGATGGCCCTTGAGTTGCTGCCCGACACCAAGGACGACATGTGCCCCGCCTGCCAAGAGGCAACCGGGTTTAACCCTTCGTTCTACCACGCTGATTTCGTGTCGCCCCAGCAGCGTGCCTACAACCTCACGCCGCACTACGTATACCTGGCCTACTTCTCTCATATTCACCTAAAGGCGGGCATCTCGTCTGAAGTGCGGGGTATTCGCCGCCTTCTCGACCAGGGTGCGCGCGCTGCGCGTGTGGTTGGGCGGTTCTCTGACGCATACGAAGCGCGCGACCTCGAAGCGGCGCTTTGTGCCCAGCAAGGCGTGTCTGAGACCATGCGTCAAGGCAAAAAGGTGGAGCTTCTCGCCAACGAACGCTATGACTTTGCCGAAGCCGGTGATGTGCTCGATGCCGCAGTAGCGCGGCTGGCAGCGGTGGAGCTTGTGTCGCGCACCGGCTTCGATGCGTCCGAACCAGTACTCGATCTTTCCCCGTATTATTTCGGTGGCTCCTCGCCCACATGTGACGACCTGCAAATACCTAACGGCAATTCTGACGTGTGCGGCGGGCGCTGCATTGGGATGGTGGGGGGTACGCTCGTGTTTGAGCAGGGCGGTATGAACTTTCTCGTGTCCCTTAAGGATTGGCAGTCCCATGAAATCGACCTTCTGGAAGATGAAGTGGCCTGTGCCTACGATTTAGCTCCACAACAGATGTCACTTTTGTAAGACATCTGCAGAGGGGTTGCCGGCTGGTAGATGCTAAGTATGCTTCGAAAGTAGTCGTTTTTCCAGCGAATAAGGCTAGTTTGAAGTGTGTGGGCGGCTCATATAATTGACGGAAGAGTCCTTTCGTTGAATTGAGGTACTATGAGCTCGTCTTGTTTCTTGCCGGCATCCAACCGGACTGCCCGCACAGCTGCATGCATCCTATGCCCCAGACGACTGGTACTGGTTTCCGCATCCCTCCTCGTATTGCTGCTTCTGACATGCGCGACTATGTTCGGCTTGCCCGCGCATGCTCTCGCAGAGGAAGTCGGGACTCAGGGGGACGCGGGGTCGGTCGAGGCTGTTCTCGAGAACGCTGCTGCGTCGGCGCAATTGACGGGCTCGTTTGACCAGCGGTCCTATGCGACCGGCGAGACAGCCGTGGTGACATTCCGTGCGCTCAATGATTCAGCGAACGCGTGGAGTGACGTGCGCTTGCAGGCTGTCTTGCCCCAGGGCGCAACTCTAGTCGATCCATCCACATCTTTGTCGAACGCGACGGCCAGGGTTGAACCCGGCGGGATGTTAGAACTGGTATTGAACGTGAAGATGGACGAGGGTTCGGTCTCGGCGGCGGGCAAGCTTGTTCCTACGGGCGACGCACTTCCCCCCGGAATCGTCGGCGCGCTTGTTTTGGGTGCGGCGGTGCTTGCTGTGCTCTCTTGTGTGCTGTTCGTGCGCAGCCGGTCGCTTCGGGCGAAAACGAGACAAGGCATCTCGTTGTTTCTTGCAGTGGCGCTTGTCGTAGGGCTGGCACCCTCGTTCCCTTCGATCGCGTGGGGTGAGGAAGCTAAAGGAATGGCTGGCTTCACCGTTTCGAGTAAGGCGGTTTGTGCGTCGCCGTCGCTTGCTGTCGAGGCGCAGCTCGTTGTGGGGTCGGTGTCGATAGTTGATAACGACTCCCTGGCCCAGGTGGTCACATCCGACGGCCAGGGCGTCTCGGCAAACGCCCAGTCACCTGTCATTAGACTTGTTTCTGACATTCCCTTCGCTGATAACTTGTCAAAGAGCGATCTTGTTCTCGGCGAACAATTCGAGTCGCTGTCTATCCATTCTGTCGAGCGCCTGTCCGATTGTGAGGTAGAGCTTCTGCTTGATGGCGACACGGGTGATGCCGGGGGAGACGGCCTGATCGTGTTCTCAAGCGGTTCGTTTGCCGAGGCCTCCGCACGGGGAAGCGCTCTTGTGGCGGTTGAAAGCCCCGTGATCGTATTCGACCCCGAACGGGGTTCCTACGATGCAGGAACATCCGTGTTTACCATTCCCCTGAGCGTTGAGAATGGCCGTTTCGCCGCTGACGCAGGTACAGCTGCCTTCATGTTCTCTAATCAGGCTTTGAGTGCGGTCGGCTTCGCGGTTGATGCTAGCGATGATCACCGTGCAGAGCTGCAGGTGAAGGTGGTAGCATCCACACCGCAAGATCAGTTCGAGGCGTTGGGGGATGTTCTCGACGCGAAGGGCGAAGCCGAGCTTATGGTAGATGGATCGTTGCTGGTTGGACATCCCGTCATCAACCTTGCGAACGACTTGGTCGAGGGGCCGGCTGTATCGCTTGCCTCCGCGATTTACGCGGCGCCGTACGGGTCGGTTTCGGTAACCGACGTCGAGGATCCAGCAGAGGGGTTGGTGAGGGTGCGCGGTCGGGTACAGCTTGCCGTGAAAGACGGAACACTCGATCTGCAAAGCATGGATCAGGTGACGTTTCCTGTGTTCTCGGAACAAGTAGTTGATGGTTTCTTGGGAAACGAGACGGTTGAGCTGGATGGGCTTTACGACAACGGTTTCTCCTTCTTCTTTAATTTACCTGCCGATGTGGTCGAGGATTTAAAAACGAACTTGGTGGAGTTTGGCGTGGAGGATACGGAAGGCACCTTGCGCGAAAACATAGAAGCGCTTGTTTCCTGCGCCCAGGTGCGCTTAGCCGATGGTGTAGTGCTAAATGCCTACGGCATCGGACAGGATGCGTGCGATGTCGGTCTGGCCCAAGGCTCGCTCTCGCAAGCCAGTGTTTTGGGTAATCCGACCGACGATGCGAAGACGGCTTTCGAGACGTTGGAATTCCTCGCCAACGCCATTGGTGGCTTCGCACAGGGAAAGGGCAATATCTCAAATGGCATTGGGTCGCTGTTCGGGCTTATCGCAAGCTTCTTGAACACTACCCCCGAGGTTACGCTGACCGACATCTACAACGAGCTGAAGACGATGGAAGGCCAGATGGACGTCATGCAGAGGGAGATTGAGGGGCTGGCCTGCAAGCTCGACAACATCGATAGGCGCGCGGGATACGTGGCGAATTGGGCTGAGATTAAACACCGTATGACTACACTGGACGGATACGGCGGATTGTACGAGATACTTATGAAAAATATCGATAAGACCGACACGGGCGAATCGTACGATGATTTCAACGACAAAAACAAAAAGTTACTCGGTAATTATGTCAAAGCAATGAAAAAGCAGGAGAAGCTGACCGCAACGACCTCGTATGCTGAAACCATGGCTTTGGGCGACTTGATCTTGGGACAGGGTGAAGACGTTGTTTCTGAATACTACAGCTGGTTGGAGTCTTACTACAATTGGGATCCTGAGACGTTTGCTGCGAAGAATACCTATCTAGGAAGTTTATTCACCGCCTACACGTATGGCTACGGTTCGACGATGGCGTACTTGAACGCGTTGAATGGTATAGAGGGCGATCCGGATGATCCGTTTTCCGGTGGTGATGGTCCGTACAGTAAAAACATCGAAAGCCTTAAATCGCAGGCAGAACGCGTTACCCTGAAGATTTACGGCACCGTGGAGCTTGATGACAAGGGTAAGCCTTACTTGGCGAAGCCTTCGGATTACTACCAGAATACGCAAGCCTTAGCGAATGGTAAGATCAAAAATCTCGTGACCAATAAGGTATACGATGCTAACACCTTGCTCGCTTCGAACACCTACAGTAACGTGGCGGTGGACGGGTTTGGAAAGAATGTCGACGAGGGGGCGATACACAAGTTTGAATTCGACAACCATGGATACATCAACCTTGGTCAATGGGATCAGATGCAGTCGAATCTGAAGCAAGTGCGGCTCGTGAAAAACTTCGAAGGCGCCGACAGCCTCTATGCCGAACTAATGGCGCTGGGGGTAGGTGCAAGCTCGTATGCCGGGTGGGGAAACCCTCAAAACGTCGGAGACTTCAATAACGACCACCTTTGGCGTGGCTGGTATTGGGAGGAGCGCCCCTCGAGTCTGATTGCGGTGGGTAACGCGTCCTACTCAAAGACCATAGATCGAACCGCGATAGAGCACGAGCGCGAGGTAAAGGTGGACGTATTTGATCTGAAGACCGGAGGGGTGACGCGCAACATGCTGCTCAGCTGGCACCGTGAAGTGTACAAGGTGTCGCCTCCGAACTGGGGCTACAAGCACAAGTTGTGGCCAGTGCGTGTTGTTTGATTAACTCCGACGCCCAGCCTGCGAAGCGCGACGCAGGCTGGGCGTTTTCTATTTGCGGAGGCCGGAATGCTCTTCTATTGAAAGAGCAGCGAATAACAACTGGCTCCTTGGTGATCGAATGCTTTTCGCAGGTTGAGAGTGGTTACTTCACTGAAGTTTCTGTCTGAGTTAAGGCTTCCGAAAACCTTTGTCGGGAGGGGTCTGTGGTCCGCTGAAATGATGCTATCGTGGAATTATGCAAATTATCTAAACTTCTGATACTTTAATACTCTACTGTGATAAAGTATCAGAAGTATTTGGAGAAGGTGAGGCGGGCAGCGGCTTTGGCGGCATCGAAGCGATAGAGTTGTGACTTGCGGAAAATCGTTCGAGCGAAACTGCGGTTTAGCTGAGCGTTTGGGGCATATAGGGAAAGAACCTTCGACCAGGCATCTTTTCATCGCCATTTCTCCGACTTATCGATATGCAGAAAGAAGAGGACATGGATTTCGTGACACCGGCAGGGTTTAGAGACGTACTCGGTGATGAAGCGCAGACGCGCGAGCGTATTTCACATGAGGTTCAGGCACGTTTTGCTGCCTGTGGTTACGCACCCGTGGAGACGCCTACGTTGGAGGTTATGGATGTCCTTCGTGCGTCGGGGAGAATGGCTGGGTCTCCGTTCAAGTTGTTCGATTCTCAAGGCGATCTACTGGCCATGCGTCCTGACGTGACATTGCAGGTTGCGCGCATGGTTGCCACGCGTTTGTCCGACCAGCCTGAACCGTTACGTCTACGTTATTTACAGCGTGTGTTTCGCGAGGCTGAAGGTCAGATGCAGGCCGCTGCACGTGAACTGACGCAAATCGGTATTGAGTGTATTGGTGAGGCTGGTGTATCTGCCGATGCTGAGGTAGTGGGTCTCTTGGCCGATGCGCTTCAGCTGGCGGGTGTACGCAATTTTAAGTTAGCGGTGGCTACGGTGGGTGTGTTGCGTGCGCTGCTTGAGAAAAGTGGTGCTCCGCTACCCTGGAGAGCTCGGGTGCTCGATGCGTTTCATGCTTCGAATTTTGTCGAGATTGATCAGCTGGCCGCGCAGGCCATGGAAGTTGGCGTTCCTCTGCCGTTTGCGGAGGCTATCTCCTTATTGCCTCGCATCCGCGGCAAGCGTGAAGCTATCGAGCGAGTGCGGTCGCTCGTGGCTCCGCTCGGATGTGAAGATGGGTTAGACGACTTTGCGGCATCGTTCGATGCCCTCGTTGAAGCGGGTTTGGCTGATCGACTGTTGGTTGATTTCTCGGTTATGAGCTCGTTCGATTATTACACGGGTATTGTCTTCGAAGCCTATGCACCTGGTTTAGGCACGCCACTTGGCGGCGGTGGTCGCTATGATAATATGATTGGCGCTTATGGGGTAAGTCGCCCTGCTGCGGGCTTTGCGTTCTTTCTCGAGCAAGCTATGGCGGCCGCCACAGTGTCGGAGTGTATGCCCGTGGAAAGCGAAGCTGAGGGTCGTCCTTTGCGTATCGCTGTGCCGAAAGGCTCCCTCAATGTCGACACGATCGCCGCACTTGAGGGTGCAGGGTTAGACGTGACAGGTCTAGCCGATGCCGGCCGTACGCTTATTATTCGCAATCCTGGGGTTGAGTATGTTATCGTGCGTCCCACCGATGCGCCTGCATTTGTGGCGCTAGGTGCGGCCGACTGCGGCATATGCGGCAAAGACTCGCTGCTTGAGGCTAATCCCGATGTGGTGGAGCTTGCCGATTTGAAGTTTGGTGCCTGCCGATTTGTGGTGGCCGAGCCGGCCGGTGCAACCGATGCTGTCCGCGACCATTATCGGCGTCTTGGCTCTCTTCGGGTGGCTACAAAATATCCCCGTATCACGCGTGCGCATTATGCGAAAACGGGTGTGCAGGTGGAGATAGTGAAGCTGCACGGCAACATCGAACTGGCACCACTGACGGGTATGGCTGAGCGTATCGTGGATATTACCGCTACGGGTACGACCCTGCGTGAGAATGATCTTGTTATCGTGGAGGATGTCCTTTCGTCTACAGCGCGCTTCTTTTCGAATACCTGCGCATTTCGCACCGACCCTCGTATCGTACAATTGGCCCAAGCACTACAAGAGGGCATTGAGCCTTCAACGTGTGAAGCCTGCAAGGAAAAGGAGTAGTCCATGCGCCGTATTGTATTGAAATCTGGGGAGGTATTCTCAAACGCCCATCTCAAGCGTACGGGTGCGTTTAATGCCTCTGCCCTTGTCGCAGCAACCGACATCATTGAGCAAGTACGTGAGCGCGGAGATGCAGCCCTGCGTGAATTCACTGAAAAGTTCGATGGTGTGTGTGTTGAAGATTTCCGCGTGCCCTATGCCGCCATTGCCGATGCTGCTGCAAGTGTAGACGAGAAGACGGCGAAGGCATTGCGCCAAGCCGCCGATCAAATTCGTGATTTCCATGAACGTCAGCGCCAACAAAGCTGGTTCACTGTGCGAGAAGATGGCGCGCTGGTGGGCAGTAAGGTTGAGCCGCTGGAGTCGGTAGGTATTTACGTACCGGGAGGGCGTGCATTGTATCCTTCATCGGTGTTGATGAACGCTTTGCCTGCTGCCGTAGCTGGCGTACCCCGCATTGTATGCGTGACGCCGCCAACACCAGACGGCACATTGGATCCGGCTATTTTGGAAGCATGTCGCATCTCGGGTGTTACCGAGATATATTCCGTGGGTGGGGCCCAAGCGGTGGCTGCGTTAGCCTATGGTACCGAATCAATTGAGCCGGTGGTGAAGATTACGGGGCCGGGTAACGCGTATGTGGCCGCCGCAAAGAAGGTTGTGTCGGGTGATGTGGGCATTGATATGATTGCTGGTCCCTCCGAGGTGTGTGTCGTGGCTGATGCGGTCGCAGATGCGGCTTTGGTGGCTATAGATCTCATGGCTCAAGCCGAGCACGACCCCCTGGCTGCCTGTTATTTAATTACGTTTGATGAGGCATATGCCGACGAGGTGGAGCGTATGATTGAGCGTCATATGCGCACCTCAACGCGCGCTGAAATTACGGCAGCATCACTTGCCGACCAGGGTCTTATCGTGGTATGCAGCGACCTTGACCAGGCGCTCGATGTCGTAAATGTTATTGCTCCCGAGCACTTGGAGCTACATCTCGATCACGCCTTTGATCTGTTGGGGTCTATCCGCAATGCTGGTGCCATCTTTTTAGGTCCCTGGACGCCAGAGGCTGTGGGCGATTATGCGGCCGGACCGAACCACACGCTGCCAACGGGTGGCACGGCTCGCTATGCCTCACCCCTTTCGGTAGACGAGTTTGTGAAGAAATCCAGCGTCATTCAGTATTCTTCAGCGGCATTGGCTAACGATGCCGACACGGTTATGACTATTGCTCGCCATGAGGGCCTTTGGGCGCACGCTATGAGTGTTGAAATGCGTAAGAATTTGCTGGATTGGGGTAATGTGTTTGGTATGGAAGGCGGAAGCGGCGCTGGAGGTGCAGCGAGCATGGGTGACTCAGATGGTAACGTAGACAACGGGGGAGCCGATGCGTAACGTGTGTGATGCTGCTCCGCAGCTTACGGGTATGACCCCCTACGATCCCAAGTATCTGCCCGCGCGTGCATTTCTCTCGGCAAATGAGAACCCTCAAGACGTAGATCAGGAAATACGCCGTGAAATAATGAGCGCGGTGAAACGCGTGTCATTGAATCGCTATCCGGACCCTTTGGCAAACGATTTGCGCGATATGATAGCTGAGGCCAACGGGCTCGATCGCGATCAGGTGCTTGTGGGTAATGGTGGTGATGAGCTGCTGTTTAACTTGGCACTTGCTTGGGGTGGGCCGGGTCGTACCTTTTTGAACCTTCCGCCTACGTTTTCGGTGTATGAAAACAATGCACGCCTAACGAATACGACGGTTGTGAATATCCCTCGTATGGCCGATTATCGTATTGACGAGGAGGCTGTGCTTGAGCGCGTTGCGCAAGGGGGTATCGACTATCTTATTGTTACCAGCCCCAATAACCCAACGGGAGAGCTTGCCAGCGAATCGTTTATCGTGAAATTGCTCGAGACTACCGATGCGTTGGTTATGGTGGATGAGGCGTATTTCGAGTTTTCTCGCTCTACAACACGTCCTTATTTGCAGGAGCACAAAAACCTGGTTATTTTGCGAACTTTTTCCAAGGCATTTAGCCTGGCGGGCGTGCGTATGGGATATATTTTAGGTGATCCGGATGTTATCCGTGAGTTCGTGAAGGTACGCCAACCCTATTCGGTTGATGCAATTTCGCAGGCTGTTGCTCAGGTTGTGTTTGCTCACCGTGCTAGCTTTGAGCCGGGTATTCGCACTATCATTGAGGAACGCGCTCGCATCGTTGATGGTTTGAATCGCATTCCAGGAGTAAAGTCGTATCCATCCAATGCAAACTATGTGCTGCTTCGTGTTCAAAATGCGGCCACCATTTGGGAGATGCTTTATGCGCGCGGTATTCTTGTGCGCGACTTTTCTCGTGCACCTTACCTAGAAGATTGTTTGCGGGTAAGTGTAGGAACCCCCGAAGAGAACAACTCGTTTCTTCATGCGTTACGTGATGCTGTAATGGGTAAGTGTGACCTACCGACCCGACCCGATAACGCTTAGGGGAATGGGTATGGCAGATTTACTTTTTGTTGAGCAGCGTGATCGTTGGATGCATCAAAAGAAAGAAGAGGTATCTTTTTTGGAAGATTGTGCAGATAAAACACAGGATTCTTTTGTCATAGCGCAAGTTGATAATCAAGCCGAGGTGCGAGGATCCGAAGTGATGGTGGTTGCAAAGGGGGCGGCGGGCGCATTACCTTGCTCGAGGGTGGCTCAAATGCACCGTACGACCAAAGAGACCGACATTGCGCTAACCTTCGATTTGGATGGTAAAGGGTCTACTCATGTTGCTACCGGGGTTGCGTTTTTTGATCACCTATTGGACGCTTTTGGCCGTCATGGGTTGTTTGATCTTACGGTGCAAGCGGATGGCGATATCGAGGTTGATGCTCATCATACGGTTGAGGACGTTGGCATTGTATTGGGCCAGGCTGTTGCCAGTGCGTTGGGAGATAAGCGCGGCATCGTGAGGTATGGCTCGCAGTTTGTAGTAATGGATGAAGCTCTCGTGTTGGCTGCCTGCGATATTTCTGGCCGTGGGCAGCTGCATTACGATGTGGCGTTGCCAATTGAGATGGTGGGTACGTTCGATACCACGTTGGCGAAGGAGTTCCTTATTGCACTGGCGGCCAATGCTGGCATTACGTTGCATGTCGTAGGCTACAAGGGCGAAAATTCCCATCATATTCTTGAGGCCGTATTTAAGGCTGTAGGGCGCGTACTTTGCGAGGCTACCGCCTTGAACCCCCGCATCGAAGGCGTACTGCCCTCTACGAAAGGTAGCCTGTAATGAAGATTGTCATTGCGGATTACCACAAGGGAAACCTGAAAAGCGTTGAGCGTGGTTTGTCTGCCGCAGGAGCCGATGTGCTCGTTACCGACGATGCTTCAGCGCTTGCCCGTGCAGACGCTATTGTGCTGCCTGGTGTGGGTTCCTTTACCGACGCCTCCGCTTCAATGCGCTCACTTGGTCAGATGGACGTTATCCGCGATCGTGTGGCTGCGGGAGTGCCGTTCCTGGGAATATGCCTAGGCTTGCATCTTATGTTCGAGGCGGGAGTGGAAGGCTCGCCGCAAGATAACGATAGGGCCGCTACCCACCATGCGCCCGGTTTGGCTCTCCTTCCTGGTGTTGTGGGGGCTCTGCCAAAAAGGGACGAGGCGGGGACAATCTACAAGATCCCTCATGTGGGATGGAACTCGATCGAGTGTGATGTGGCATCAACTGCAGATTTTGCGTGCCCACTTTTGCGAGACATCCAATCGGGCGAGTTCTTTTACTTTACACATGGCTACTGTGCACCGGAAACGTCGTACGCCGTAGCTAAGACCGTTCACAGTACTACATTTCCTAGTGTCGTAGCCTATCGCGATACGGCATTTGGGGTACAGTTTCATCCTGAGAAAAGTTCTGATGCGGGTGCGGTGCTCTTACGCAACTTCGTCAACATTGCGAAAGGGGTATAAATGTACCTGCTTCCTGCTATCGATATTCTGAGCGGCAAGGCGGTCCGATTGGCTAAAGGTGATTATGCCCGCGTGACGGTCTATCACGATGATCCCGCCGTGCAGGCGCAGATATTCGAAGAACAGGGCGCCACGTGGTTGCATGTGGTAGATTTGGATGGTGCCAAGTCCGGTGAACCTGAGAATATTGCTCTCGTTGAGCGTATTTTGAAAAAGACATTGTTAAAAGTAGAGGTGGGTGGTGGTGTTCGTAGTCTCGACACTATCCAGCGGCTCTATGATGCTGGTGTGTCGCGCGTTGTGCTGGGTACGAGCCTCGTGACCGATCCTGTGTTTGCCGAAGAAGCGGTATCCCGTTATAAAGGTCTCCTTGCAGCAGGGATTGATGCTAAGGGTGGAGAAGTAGCTGTGGCTGGATGGTGCCAGGGTGCTGGCGTTGCTGCCGAGGAGTTAGCGCGCCACGTTGCCGAACGAGGATTCCGTCACCTTATCTACACGGATATTGTGCGCGATGGTATGCGAGTAGGCATTGATCCAGCTGCCTATGTGAGGATGGCTGCTGCATTTGGTTATCCGGTTATTGCATCGGGTGGTGTGGCTGGATTGAATGATATCGAGAATTTAAGTGGTGTTGCGGCAAGTATCGAAGGAGTCATTGCTGGTCGTGCAGTGTATGAAGGTGCCCTTACTGTCGAAGAGGGTGTCGCGGCTTGCGAGGCAGCTACGCAACGCGCGCAAGCGGCTGCTGCTCTGGCTGACCCCTGTGGAATGGGAGGCGTCCGATGCTAGCCAAGCGCGTGATTCCTTGTCTGGATGTGAAGGATGGTCGTGTTGTTAAGGGCGTGAATTTCGTAAATCTACGCGACGCAGGCGATCCCATTGAGTTAGCCCAGCGCTACGATGAACAGAAAGCTGACGAAGTTATTTTTCTGGATATCACGGCTACAAGTGATGATCGCTCGACTACCGTTGAATTGGCTAGTAGGGCAAGCGAGGAACTTCACCTTCCCTACTGCGTGGGTGGTGGTTTTCGTAGTGTCGCTGATATACGCACCATGATCGCCGCGGGAGCCGATAAGGTGTCAGTAAATTCTGCCGCAGTGAGCAACCCTCAGCTTATTACGCAGGCAGCTGCTGCGTTCGGCACACAGGCTATCGTTTGTGCTATTGATGCGAAGCAGGTGCCTGGTAATTCCAACAAGTGGGAAGTTTATGTCCATGGTGGCCGCAAAGCTACCGGTATCGATGTGGTGTCTTGGGCTCAAGAGGTCCAACGTCGGGGCGCGGGGGAAATATTGCTTACCAGTATGGACCGCGATGGTAGTCGCGACGGCTTTGACTGCGCCCTTACGCGCGCCGTCGCGCGCGCCGTAGGTATCCCGGTGATTGCTAGTGGAGGTGTAGGGTCCCTTGAACACTTTGCTCAAGGTATTCTCGAGGGCGAGGCCGACGCTGTTTTGGCTGCAAGCGTCTTTCATTTTGGTGAGTTGTCCATTCGTCAAGTAAAGGAACATCTGCGCAGTCAGGGCATACCTGTGCGATTGTAGATGACAAAAGATGAAGAAACCTTGTGTGAAAAAGGGGAGATAATGACAGAAGAGCTGCCATTGCTCAAATACAACGCCGATGGTCTTATTCCCTGCATTGTGCAGGATGCCAGTACCCTCGAGGTGCTTATGATGGCATGGATGAACAAGGAGTCATTACGACTGACTCTTGACTATCGCGAGACCGTATTCTGGTCACGTAGTCGCAGTGAGCTGTGGCATAAGGGTGCTACGTCCGGTAACATTCAAAAATTGGTAGAATTGCGCTACGATTGCGATGCCGATACCCTTCTCGCTTTCGTGAATCCTTTCGGTCCAGCTTGTCACACGGGAGAACGCAGTTGTTTCTACCGTGTTATTGATTAGGTGTTAGTTGCAAATTCTTTACGAATTCCCCCATTGTTCTTAGCGAGGCTTCCGGTCATAATGGAAAACTATTTTCCGGAATCGCAATAAAGGGGGACATGCATGGGCCAGCGGTCGCTGGATGCACTGGAACAGGAAAATGCTGAATTACGACGGCGACTTGATGAGGCTCGCCGGTACGATTTGCTTACCGGTCTTTTGGTGAAAGATTCCTTCTATCAAGCTGTCGCTGAGTTGTTTAAGCGTACTCCTTTGTCGCACTTCTCGATTATCTGCTTTGACATCTGCCAGTTTAAACTTGTGAACGACCTGGAAGGCGCAGATCAAGGTGACCGATTGCTCCGTGCCTTCGGCCAGGCGCTCCAAGCTCAATATTCGCCAAAAAATGAGACATCGATTGCTCGGTTGGGCGGAGATTTATTTGCGGTATGTGTGCATTCCCGTTCGAAAGATCAAGTTGAGCATGAACTAGCTGCTATCTGCGCGAACTGCCCGCCCTGTTTCAACGTGGCCGCCGTAGCTGGTGTGTATTACATCGAGGAGAAAGACTTGCCGGTTAGGCTCATGTGCGATCGAGCCATGATGGCCCTGCATGCAGTAAAGGGTAGCTATTTCGGGCGCGTTTCTGAATACGAACCGGAACTCCGCGCAGCGCTGGTTGCCGAACGTATGGTTCAGGATGGTATTGAAGCGGCGCTTGCTGCCGATCAGATAGAGCCGTTTTTTCAGCCTAGATGCGACATTCGTACCGGTAAAATTGTGGGAGCTGAAGCATTAGTGCGCTGGCGTCACCCTGAGAGAGGTCTCGTGTCGCCAGCTGAGTTTATTCC
>JAEWYG010000193.1 GCA_023395755.1 Actinomycetes bacterium
GATCTGGTTACTACTGATAGGGGTAGTTTGGGACGACGAGTCGTGTTTGATGGGGTTTCGCTTTTGGTTTGATCAGGGTTTAAGATCGTAGCTATAAGCCCCGACTTAAGACATAAAAAGGGAGCGAGGTGGTCGCTCCCTTTTTTGATAGGTGATTGTGGTCTAATTGAGCGCTATGAGGTGGCATAGCCGTCGGGATTGCCTGACTGCCACCGCCAACTATCGATACACATACGATCAAGATCATATTGAGCGATCCATCCCAACTCTTCGTATGCCTTGTTGCATGCAGCAAAATTCTCAGCGATATCTCCTGCACGTCGTGGTTTCACTTCGTAGGAAATGGGGTGTCCACATGCTCGTTCGAATGCGTGAATTACATCAAGGACGCTTGAACCCGTGCCCGTGCCAAGGTTGAAAATTCCTACACCGCTGCGCGTTCCGTCGGTAGCGGGTATTCCTTTAATAGAGCCCAGACCTATTGGTTCTCCAGTACCAGTTTTTCCACCCATCCAGTCAAGTGCTGCCACGTGCCCTTGTGCTAGATCAACTACGTGAATGTAGTCGCGCACGCCCGTGCCGTCAGGTGTGGCGTAGTCGTCACCAAATACTCCTACGCTTGGTAATTTCCCTACAGCAACCTGCGCTACATAGGGCAATAGATTGTTTGGAATACCTTTCGGATCCTCTCCGATGAGTCCGCTTTCGTGCGCACCGATGGGATTAAAGTAGCGCAGTAATACGATATTCCATTCATTGTCGCCTATATATAAATCCGTAAGCACTTGCTCGAGCATGCTCTTGGTTTGGCCGTAAGGATTCGTAGCTTCGTGCTTAGGGCATTCTTCAGTGATAGGGATGAAGGCAGGCTCGCCATATACCGTGGCGCTCGACGAAAACACGAGATTTTTTACGCTGTATTCCCGTGCAACTGAACAGAGCACCAAAGTGCCCGCTAGGTTGTTCCAGTAATATTCAAGCGGCTTCTGTACGCTTTCCCCCACGGCTTTGAATCCGGCAAAGTGGATGATAGCGTCAATCTCATTTTCCTCGAAGACTTGTCTAAGAGCTTCACGATCAAGGATATTCGCTTCGTAGAATGACAGCCTGTTGTCTTGGACGCCCGTGATCTTACGTACGCGATCAAGCGCGATAACACTAGAATTGCTCAAGTCGTCAACAACGACCACCTGGTATCCGCGGTTTAGCAACTCGATGCAGGTGTGGCTACCGATGAAGCCAGCGCCGCCAGTGACTAGCACGCAAATGGCAGAGGAGTCCTTCGCAAGCCCCTTGTTCGCCATGTCAACCTCGCTTTCGCTTTTGCCGCTTGATGCGGTGCTTTTGATAATGTTTATTTCGGTTATCGTAACAGCACAAAAGGCCTTTTGGTACGTTTCGGCAAAAAGAACAAGGCATGCTCGTGGTTTTGACCTATTCACTAAGAGAATATCTGTATACATAATTATTCTTGACATAGAATAATATGCGAGCTAGAATGATTTTTAGAAAGAGAAGAACTCCTCTATCTCCTCTCTTCACTCGTCTAGATTAAGGCCGCCTCCCCCGCGGCCTTAATCTATTTCACCTCACTTTCGCCCTCTTTCGTGAGATTTGATTACCGCGTAAGCCGTTTGGCTATAATGGTGTCAACGGGATGGAGGTGGATTCGTAGATATTCTCTCCAACACTTGTGCGGAAAGGACTTTTTGTGACAGATATTCACTTCGGTACCGATGGCTGGCGCGCTATCATCGGCGATGATTTCACGGATGAAAATTTGGTACGCGTGGTGGATGCTGCTGCACGTATCTTCAAAGAGGACGCCCTTGCTTCGGGTCGTTCGGTGGACGCACCTGGCACGCTTATTGTGGGCCATGACTGTCGCCGAGATGCTCATGCCTATGCACAGCTTGCTGCCGAGGTGGCGGCATCGCATGGCTTTGTCGTGAAACTCACGCAGGATTATTGCCCCACACCCACCTTGTGCTGGTCGGTGGCTCAAGATGCCGATGCCGTGGGGGGTATTATGCTGACAAGTAGTCATAATCCTGCTGAATACTTAGGCGTAAAGCTGCGTATGTCTGACGGAGGCGCTGCTGGTAAAGATTTTACCGATCGGGTTGTGGCGGTACTACCCGAGGTTGCTACCGAAGCGCGCGACCTCTATGAAACAGTGGATCTTATGACTCCTTACCTCGACGTGCTGAAACAGTGTGTCGATGGAGATGCTATCAGGAACGCCCAATTGCGTGTTGTGGTAGACCCGCTGTACGGCGCTGGTCGTGGTTACTTGGCAGATCTTCTTCGTGATCTGGGTGTTGAGGTATGCGAGATCAATAGCGAGCAAGATCCCACGTTCGACGGCTTGCATCCCGAGCCGATTCCGCCTTGGGTAGACCGCTGTATCGCCAAGGTTCCGGAAATGGGCTTTGATGCAGGTTTTATTAACGATGGTGATGCCGACCGTATTGGTGCGGTTGATGAGTATGGCAACTTTGTGAATCCTCATCGCATTATTACATTGCTGGTGTCTCACTTGGCTGAAGATAAGGGACTAAACGGACGCGTCGTATCTACCATTACAGCTTCGGCAATGTTGGCTCGTCAGTGTAAACGCCTTGGTCTGGAACTTACGAGTACCCCCGTAGGCTTCAAATGGATTTACGCCGAGATGGAAAAAGGCGACGTTATGCTTGGCGGTGAAGAGTCGGGCGGCATCGGTATTCCTGGACATGTTATGGAGCGCGATGGTTTACTTATGGCGCTTCTGTTGGCCGAAACAATGGCCCAGCGCGGTATGAGCTTGGGGCAGTTGGTGGACGATATGTTCGACAAAGTGGGTAAGCTGGAGTTTGAACGTCGTGGTCTATCTATTACGGAAGACCAAATGACGAATTTCCGTACCACTATTGTGCCATCTTACTCCCCCGAGTGTGTGGCTGGTAAGCAAGTGGTGGCAGTCGATCGTCGTGATGGGGTAAAGTTCTCTCTAGAAGGCGATGCGTGGGTGATGATGCGCCCTTCTGGTACGGAACCCCTTGTTCGCATTTATGCCGAAGCTGAGACGGTTGATGAAGTTTCGGTGCTACTCGATGCCGCAGCAGCGGTGGTAACTGCGTAAGGTTCGTTGTTTACTGGTTACCAAATTTTGGGAGTTTCTTGAGCAGCGCCCAGGCAACTTGTTTGTCTTGGGCGCTGTTTAATAAATTTTCAAATGACGTAAAAGCAACAAGACTGCGCCCAAACAAACGATTAGCCGCATCGAGCGTAAGTATTTGGCGATACGCTCGCTCTAAGGCGACGGTAGCCACTTTATCGGCGGCAATTATAACGAGCGGATCAAGGCCTTCTATCAGTAAAAATAAGGCTTTCTCATCGAGGGAAGGTCTCTCTTCTGAAGGTTTTTCTCCCAAGGTGATAAAGGTGCAGGCATTGCGTCCGTATCCTCGTGCGGCTGTCGAACTGCAGAGTGCTGCCATTGCCGTTTCGGAAAGCGGATGGGAGCATACTACGATTGCCGTCGCTTCGTAAGCGCCGGACACATAAGGAGCGAACCGTTTCCTCGTTTCAGAGAGGGTTACCTCATACATGTTACCATTTGCGGAATTTTTCACACTGCCCCTTGCAGCCGTCGACTGTTCCACGTATAACGATCATGATAGCACGCACGGGGCGTTACCCCGTTCAATAGATATAGGAGGAGTGCTATGTGCACCAATGGAGTAAACACCAATCAACTCGAGCAGATGATCGATCAAATTGACGACCATATTAAGTTGGAACGTCGTTGGGTTCATACGTTGGGTCATAACGCTGGCGATGCCGGGTTTGCCAGCGCTTCTGAAAAGTTGCATACTGCACAAGCTTTACTCGACGAAGTACGCTCGCTTCTTGGCGAGGCGAAGGATGTGCTTGAGGACGATGCTGAAAGTGCCAGTAACGTCACTGTCAGCTTAGTTTAGGTGTGCGCATGAGCAATGACCTAATGCGTTTTTCGGTTGCAATGCCCGAAGACTTGCTCGTGCGTTTTGATCGGCTTGTTGCCCGTCGTGGCTTGGCGAAAAACCGCAGTGAAGTAGTGCGCGACTTGGTTCGTGACGCGTTGGTAGAGGATGATTGCTCTTCGCCGGGCGCTGAAGTTGTAGGCACTCTCACCATTGTGTTTGATCATCATGCCAGTGATTTACAGGAAAAACTACATGCCATACAGCATGATTATTTTGAGTATATTATTTCGTCGCTGCACGTACACTTAGACGCACACAACTGCCTTGAAGTTATCGTGTTGCGTGGCGAGACGGGTCTTGTACAAGATGTGGCAAACCTTATCCTCGGTACCAAAGGCGTGAAAAACGGCCGTTTGGTAGTTACTACTACGGGGCAGTATATCTAGCACTGATTGTATGGTGAAGGTAGTGAACGGAATGCCTCGAGTGGAACGTTCAATTTGCCATCAATAAAACTTTGTTGCGGTGGGGTAGGGTGTTTCACGTGAAACATTTTCGAAGTACGATAGTTAGCTAAAAAGAAAGAGGACAGACGATGGACACCACGGTTATGCTGGGGCACGGTAGCGGCGGCACGATGATGAAACGCATTATCGACGACGTGTTCTTCGCTGCCTACGCAGGTGATGAACTGTTGCGTGGAGATGACGCTGCAGTGTTACCTGCTCCAGAACCAGGAGAACGTCTGTCGTTTTCTACCGATAGCTTTGTGGTTACTCCTCATTTCTTTCCGGGTGGAGATATTGGGCGGTTGGCCATTTGCGGGACCGTGAACGATGTTGCTACCAGTGGGGCAACACCCCGTTATTTAAGCTGTGGCTTCATTCTGGAAGAAGGGTTTCCTATCGAGGATCTTAAACGTATTTGCGCTTCGATGGCAGAGGCGGCGCGTGAGGCTGATGTAGTGCTGGTTACTGGTGACACCAAAGTCGTAAATCGTGGTCACGGCGACGGGGTTTTTATCAACACAAGCGGTGTGGGAACGCTGCCCGAAGGCGTCAATTTGGGAGGCGCGCAATGCCGACCGGGCGACAAGGTATTGGTAACGGGAACCCTCGGCGATCATGGTATTACTATTATGAGCTGTCGTGAGTCGCTGTCGTTCTCGGCCGACCTTGAAAGCGATGCGGCTCCACTGAACCACCTCATTGCTGAGGTGTTAGCTGTTGCTCCCCATACACGCTGTTTTCGCGACCCAACGCGTGGAGGATTGGCGTCCACTTTGAACGAACTAGCAGGACAGGCGCGGGTGGATATTACTATCGACGAAGATGCCGTGCCCGTGAAAGATGCCGTGCGCGGAGCGTGTGAGATGTTGGGATATGACGCATTGCAGGTAGCCAATGAAGGTAAGATGGTGTGTGTTGTTGCAGCTGATGAGGCAGAAGCCGCCCTTGCTGCTATGCGTGCAAACCGTTACGGCACTGATGCTGCCATAATTGGTGAAGTGACTGCTGCTCAACCTGAACGCGGATCTAAGGTATTCCTTCGTACGGCGTTTGGTGGCACGCGTATCTTAGACATGTTGGTGGGCGAGCAGTTGCCGCGCATCTGCTAATAGGGAAGACGCTCTCTTCTTGCATCCGTAAGAGAATCACTGCCGTAGCCTGAAAAAATCGCTGATTTTTCTTGCATTTGCGGGGAACCATGGTATCTTGCGGGCAGTAGATTTTTGGGGAAGCTGGCCGCGCCGTTGCGGGGCTTTCGGATTAGAAGGAGACGGTTATGGCTCATCCGGTTATTGAGGCCGATGATTGCATCGGTTGCGGCATTTGCGTTGACGCTTGTCCGCAGGAAGTGCTCGAGGTTGTTGGTGGTGTCGCCGAGGTTGTGAACGAGGATGCATGTATCGCTTGCGGCGATTGCGTCGAGGAGTGCCCGATGGGCGCTATTCCCGAGGTTATCGAAGACTAAAAGCGCTTACGCAATGCGGATTTATCCGTGTGCTTTACAAAGAAAATCCCCTGTATCTCTTTTGGATACAGGGGATTTTCTTTGTTGGAGAAGTCGTTCTGGAAACAGACCGATGCAAGAGTCGTAACACTTGTCTTTGAAGCAGGTATCTTTTTATAAATATGAGTATAGTTTGTGAACGTTACAAAACATCAACAACAGCCGTTAATATAACTTGACAATAGAAGACTTAGATTATATAGTGCAAGAGTCGAAAGAATAGTGAGTGGTCTTATAGGGAAGATCGCACAGTACTCACCATGGCATGACAGGTGCGTTGTTGCGCACCTCTTTGCATAGCAAGGAAAGAACAAAGCATAACGAATAAGGCAACAAACTCCAAAAGAGAGGAACAAGATAATGGGAAAGATTCTTGGTATCGACCTAGGTACGACCAACTCGGCAATGGCGGTTATGGAAGGCAGTGAGCCCGAGATTCTCGTGAATGCAGAGGGCGATCGCACTACTCCGTCCGTCGAGGGTTTCCGTAAGGACGGCGAGCGTGTCGTTGGTAAGGCAGCAAAGAATCAAGCGGTTACGAATCCTGAAAACACTGTGTCTTCTGTGAAGCGCTTCATCGGTCGTTCGTTTAGCGAGACACCAGAAGAGCAGAAGACGGTAAGCTATAAGCTGCAGAAAGGCAAGGACGGCCGTGCGGTCGTTGATATCGATGGCAAAGATTATACGCCGGAGGAAATTTCTGCAATGGTGCTGCAGAAGCTGAAGAACGATGCTGAAAAGCAGCTGGGTACCCCGGTGACTCAGGCTGTTATTACGGTACCTGCATACTTCAATGATGCCCAGCGTCAAGCCACAAAAGATGCTGGTAAGATTGCTGGTCTTGAGGTTCTTCGTATTATCAACGAGCCCACGGCTGCAGCGCTTGCTTATGGTTTAGATAAAACGAACAAAGACGAGAAGATTCTCGTATTCGACTTGGGCGGTGGTACGTTTGACGTGTCGGTGCTTGAGTTGGGCGATGGCGTGTTCGAGGTTGCAGCTACCGCAGGCGACAATCACCTGGGTGGTGACGACTGGGATCAGCGTATTATCGATTGGCTGGCCGACAAGTTTAAGGCCGAAAACGGTATCGACCTGCGTAACGACAAGATGGCATTGCAACGTCTGAAGGAAGCAGCCGAAAAGGCGAAGATGGAGCTTTCCTCCACGACACAGGCGAATATCAATCTGCCGTTTATTACAGCCGACGCTTCTGGCCCGAAGCACCTGGACTATACGTTGACGCGTGCCGAGTTCGAGCGTATTACGAAGGACTTGCTGGATCGTTGCAAGAAGCCAGTTGAGCAGGCACTGAAAGATGCGGGCCTAAAGACAGGTGAAATCGACGAGGTTATTCTTGTTGGTGGTTCGACCCGTATGCCTGCGGTTCAGGAACTGGTGAAGAAGCTAACCGGCAAGGAACCGAACATGTCAGTGAACCCTGATGAGGTTGTGGCTATGGGTGCAGCCGTACAGGGTGGCGTGTTGTCTGGTGACGTGCAGGGCATTTTGCTGCTCGACGTAACCCCGCTTTCGTTGGGTGTTGAAACCATGGGCGGTGTTATGACCAAAATGATCGACCGCAACA
>JAEWYG010000207.1 GCA_023395755.1 Actinomycetes bacterium
CTTCTCCCCTGTGTCGCTGCACCACACACGACTCGATAAGGGGAACGTAAAACGGACTCACCGGAACAAAGAAACGATCGTAATAACGCTGCGTCAGTTCATCCTTTTCGGCAAAACCCTCGAAGCTCCCATCGCCCAAAGCACCGGCGACTTGCTCGACGTCCTCAACGAGGGAAGGGGTCGGTTCATTGAGTAGGGCGGCCACACAAACACCGAATGCCGTCGCCTGAGCCCGAGCAATGCTTTGGGCCTCAGTCAGCGATATATCCATCACGCTTTCTCCTCACTTAACCGCGTGCTGGCCGGGCGGAAATTCGCCCAGCCAGCACGACCTTCATGTCATGACACCGAAGTAAAGTCTAAGCCACCAAAGGCACAGCCGCCATGATAACCAAGTAGCGCAACATGAAACCACCGACGAGAATACCTATCTCAGAGGTGATTGCAACGCCAGCAGACCACTCCTTCTTCAGCCCGTACAGCTCGATCACCGCAGGAATGATGAGACCAATCGCCCACAAACCCACCCAAAATGCCGGAGCGAACGCACCAACCGTGAGTGCCGTAATCGTAGCTGAGCCCGCAGCCGCACCAACCCCTGGAGTTAATGCCGTCACCGCTAAGAGCGCAACGATGAGAACTGCTTCAATTACGGGAAGGAAGGCCACGATCTTTTTGGGCAGCAACTCTGAGCCCTTCTCCGAAGGAGCAGCAGCCCTGCTGCACAGGCGAGCCGCAGCGAACCCGGTTGAAGCAGCCGACACCAAGAACAACAAGGGCAGAACAACGATGTTCCAAAGCGGATACGAGGGAGCAGCACCGAGCAGCAAGCCGGTGTAGAGAGCAACACCGATAGCCAGCACCACGCCTACTCCGTCAAGCGCCTTGGGGGTTTTCTTGGTTTTGATCATAATGATGAACTCAACGAACGCCACGATCAAAAATGCACTAAGCAAAGCGACGCCCCACACCATCACCGAAGACCAGTTTGTCAGCAAGTAGAAGAACCTCAGGGGATTCTGGAAGCCAGCCTTGGCATCCACCATAAGCAAAAGCGTTCCTATACCGACCGCGGCGATAGCCAAACACAATGCCGCAATCTTCGATTTTGACGCTTCGGGAGCCTTCCAGCCCACCCACGAAGCGTACACGAACGAACCAGCTCCAAGCCCCGCCAAGAATAGATAGCAGGCGATCAATTCATTCCAAACCATTGCTACCTCCCCTCGAACGGTTTATACACATTGCCACCGCGCACCACAGCCGAAACAACGCTCATGGATTCGGTCTGAGACAAACCCGCATAGCGCACCGACGTGTCAAGCTTCAAGCCCTCAAGCAATACCTCGTTACCGTCCACCTCAGCCATACGTTTGGAAATATCGCTACCAGGGTCACCTATGTCCCCGAAAACGCGTGCTCCCGTCACACAGGTTGATACACAGGCAGGAAGCAAACCTTCGCTCGTACGGTGATAACAGAATGTGCACTTCGAAACCTCGCCCGTAGCATCATCGGCCCATCGTACCGAATAAGGGCACGCCGCCATGCAATACTTGCAACCGATGCACCGCTCGTGGTCGACCACGACGACACCGTCTTCATTGCGATAGGTGGCAGCGGTGGGGCATACGCGGACGCAAGGTGCGTCGTCACAATGGTTACACAACTTGGGAACGTTCGCCCTTCTCGTCTTCCCCGATTGCTCGACATCATAGCTTTCAATCCACGTGTTGAACTTCGTCAGCGGCACACCGTTTTCCTGCTTGCACGCCACCGTGCAAGCATTACATCCGATGCACAGGGAAAGGTCGATCAACATTCCCAGTCTCTTTTTGTCGCTCATCGCCATTCCCTCCTTACGCCTTCTCGATTTTGTACATTCCGCCGTTGCGCCCCGGGGCGGCGACGTTGTTGTCTGCAAGCAGATACAGCGCGTCTTTCATGGTGGGGTCTTTCATCGTGGCCAAGTGGATTCCTGCGGCAATTGCCGGGTTACCCTTGGTCACCGCACCGTCGATCGTCAAATCTTTCGAACCGTACTCCTTATGCCCATACCCGAAGGCAACAGCGAAGGTGTGCGGAGCCACGCCTGCGCGAACCATGGCCACACCCTCCATCTCATCTCCTCCAGCACTGGTCACCTTCACCTTGCTTCCGTCAGCAATACCCAACTTGGCCGCATCATCAAGATTAATCTCGATGTAGTTGTGCGCACACAGGTCTCGCATGATGGGGCTATTCGCCTGCATCGAAACCGAGCGGAAACGCGGCTTGTAGTTCGTCGACGCGAACGGATACTCGTCGCGAGAGAAATGCGAGCCGAGCGTCGTTCCGTCACCGAGCGTTTCTTCGTAGTAGTGCAAGGTTCCTGCAGGACGCTCTCCCGTAAACACATTTTTAACCAGAGCAAGCGGCTCGCTGTATATAAACGACTGGAATGTCGCGGCAAATGCGCTGCGGCCTTCCTTCCCTTCCCTCATTTCCACCGGCCAGAAACGACCGCCGCGCGAAAGAACGTTGAGAACCTTTGGCCATTCTTCGGAACTCAGAGAGGCTTTCCATGACTCAGGAAGCTTGTCGAGACCCTGCATCTTAATCTCTTCAGCAGCAATATCGGCCACTTCACTCTTGTCGTAGGCCAGATTGGCGACAGACTTCAAGAAGAAATCGCAGGCATCGTTAAAGGGCATCTTTGATCCGTCGGCTGCTTCAAGGGCATCTTCTCCGAAGCCTGGCATATCACATGCCTTTGCCACATCGCAGATAAACGCCTCGTAGCTAGCATGACGCCCGCCGGAAATCTCTATAGTATCCGGAGTCTTAACGGGCCACCTCACGGCATTACCCCGACCATGCCAATAACCTTCTTGGGTAACGACGCCGAAGCTCTCGTAGGGAGTCGTATCGGGAATGTAGTAATCTGCCAGAGCAGCCATCTCTCCCATGATCACATCACACGCAAGAATTAAAGGAACGACCTTCGGATCCATGAGTTTTTCGCGAACCTCATCACGCAACGCACCAGGGGTAGCTTCGATTGTGTTGCTCATCCATGCCAACAATATCTTACACTGGTAGGGATATTGGTTGATCATCGAGACCAACGCCTGATTATCGGACACCGTGCCCGAGGCGTACCAAGGCAGCTTGGGCTTGGGGTCTTTCTCGCCAGCAGCAACGCGGCGCGCGTATTCGTCAGTCTTCTCCCACGTCTTGTCGTTACGTGACAAGTACGTGGCGGTTTTCGTCGATACGCTGGGCTTTCCTTTTACCGTCGCCAACTTGTACCGAGCGCCGTCAGCGGAGGTCTTAGCGGAAATACGACGAGGTGCCGAGCCGCCTATCATCTGGTTTGATCCTATCATCGCATTGAGCAAACGATAGGCGAGTGCCGCGTCGGTACCATTTACCGCAGCAGTACCGCCCATGGAATTTGCAGAGGCCTTTACGCCATGCGAAGTAAATTCCTTGGCTATGCGCTCGATCTCACTTTGGGGAACTTCCGTTATTTCCGCGTACTCCGCAAGTGTTTTAGAAAAAACGGAGTCTTTCAGCATCAAAAACGCAGTACGCACCTTCACGCCGTTTACTTCACCCTCGAACTCAAGCTGAGCTGCTGAAGACTCGGTGTTTAGGGTAGGCTCACCCGTCGCTTTGTCGATGACAACAAACTTCTCGATAACCTTGCCCGCCGAATCCTTTTCTTCGGGCGCATCGATGCCGGCATCGGCTGCTCGCATGAGCTTGCGATAATTCTTGCTCTTCTCATCGACAATAACTAAGTGAGTAGCATTGGTGAACGAAGCATATCCGCCCGCAACGCCAGCCTTGTAATGAGGGAAGGAGAGGAAAGTGGCGTTGAACGCCGCATTCTCAAT